>CAZDDZ010000162.1:0-1605 GCA_964504285.1 uncultured Pseudoflavonifractor sp. | reverse complement strand
GTGAACACCCTGCCCCTGAACCCCCAAAAGCTGGTGGAGCAGTTTACTGCCGCCGGACTGATTGACGCATAAAGGAGGACGTAAGAGATGTACGACATTGAGAAAATTTATCGCGCGTCCTCGGTAGACGACGCTATTGCCGCCCTGGGCCAAGACCCGGAAGGGGTTTTGATTGCCGGTGGTACAGACGTGCTTATTAAAATTCGGGAGGGCAAGCTGGCGGGCTGCCGCTTGGTTTCCATTCACGACCTGCCGGAGCTGAAGGGAATTGCTCTGGGGAAGGATGGGCAGGTGGAAATCGGCCCTCTGTCTACCTTCCGGGACGTGACCTACTCCGACGTGATACGGGCTACCGTCCCCGCGCTGGGGGAGGCCGCCGATATGGCGGGCGGGCCACAGCTCCGCGCGGCGGGCACCATTGGCGGCAATGTGTGCAACGGCATTACCTCGGCCGACACCGCCTCCACCCTGGTGGCGCTGGACGCCCAGCTCCATGTGAAGGGCCCCAAGGGTTTCCGTGTGGTGCCCATGAAAGAGTGGTACAAGGGCGTAGGCAAGGTGGCGCTGGAGCACGATGAAATTCTCTATAAAATTATTATTCCCAAGAGCCATTACGAGGGTTGGAGCGGACACTATATTAAGTACGCCCAGCGCAACGCCATGGATATTGCCACCCTGGGTGTTAGCTGTATGGTGAAGCTGTCGGCGGATAAAAAGACCGCCGAGGAGGTTCATTTGGCCTTCGGCGTGGCCGGTCCCGTGCCTATGCGCGCGGCAAAGGCAGAGGCACTGGTGAAGGGTCTGCCCATTGAGGAGGCCATTGCCAAAATCGGCGCCGCCGCCCTGGAGGATGTGAACCCCCGCACCAGCTGGCGCGCCTCTAAGGAGTTCCGCATTCAGCTGGTACAGGAGCTGTCGGGCCGCGCCCTGGAGGAAGCGGCACGGAAGGGAGGTGCCCAGGTATGATGGAAATTTTACATCTTGTGGTTAATGGCAAGCCGGTGGAGGTGGGAATTGACCCACGGGAGTCCCTGGCCGATACCCTGCGGGAACGGCTTGGTCTTACCAGCGTGAAAAAGGGCTGTGAGGTTGGTGAATGCGGCGCATGCACCGTTCTGGTGGACGGCGAGGCCATTGACTCGTGCATTTACCTGTCGGTCTGGGCCGAGGGGAAGAAAATACTTACCGTAGAAGGACTTCAGGATGATAATGGTGAGTTAAGCCCCATTCAGAAGGCCTTTGTGGAGGAAGCAGCCGTCCAGTGCGGCTTCTGCACCCCGGGTATCATTATCTCCGCGGTGGAAATCGTAGGCAGTGGAAAGACCTATACCAGAGACGAGCTGCGCAAGCTTATCTCGGGCCACCTCTGCCGCTGCACCGGGTATCAGAACATTTTAAACGCCGTAGAGCGCGCGGTAAATGAAGCCGCGAAATTTGTAGGGAAATAAATATGCAATCAACAAGGCGGCCGCCCCCCTGCCAGGGGACGGCCGCCTTGCTAATTCAGCTTGTAGACAAACTGCTATTTTAAAATTGGATGTCAAGAGACTGAGGTTTTTGAGCGGGGGGATAGTGTGAAAGGGGGGCGGAGCCCCCGCTTTCACG
>CAZDDZ010000161.1:0-1850 GCA_964504285.1 uncultured Pseudoflavonifractor sp. | reverse complement strand
CTTGCAAATAAATTACTTTAGAACGCCCTCCACAAAGCGCTGGAGGATGGCGGCGATTTCGGCACGGGTGGCCGGGCCTTGTGGGTCAAGCAGTCCGCCGGTCTTGCCGTCCAGCAGCCCGGTCTTGAGGGCAAGCTCTACGGCGTCCTTAGCCCAGGGGCTGACCGTACCCATGTCGGAATACTCACCCAGGGACTTGGTTTCAGCCAGCGTGAGATCGGAATACTTCAGGTAACGAGCCAGAATGACGCAGAGCTCCTCACGGGTGAGAATGGCGTTGGGGTTAAAGCGGGTACCATCGCCCTTTACGAGCTTGTTCTGTGCCGCCCAGGCCAGCTCACCGGCGTACCAGGCGCCCATAGGCACGTCGGCAAAGGCGTTCCCCTGTGCGGTTTTTCCGCCGTCCATACGGGCCAGCACAGTAACCAGCATGCTGCGGGTCATGGGCTGCTCAGGGCCAAACGAGCCGTCAGCCATACCGTTAAAAAACGCGTGGGAGGAAGCAAAGTCAATGTTCTTTGCCGCCCAGTGACTTGCTGTGTCGGGGAAGGTTTTGCTGTTATCGATTATTTTGTAAGTGCCGGGCTGGTTGGCAATATAGGTCGCCCGGCCACCGCCTACCACGGCGAAGGGCAGAATCATGACCGTACCGTCCGGCTTTGTAACCTGAATGGCATTGCCGGTCGCCCTGGGATTGACCAGCATTTTGTTGACCTGGCTGCCCGCAATCAGCGTGCCTGCGGGAATTAGAATATCCAGGCTGCCGCCGGTAAGGGTTACGGGCTTGGTGGCGTTGGCGGCAATTACCTTCTCATTGGCGGCGGTATTTAGCTGCGCGCTGGAGCTTGGCAGCTTAACCGTGACCTCAGCAGCACTTTCCTTTACGCCGCTTGCCGTTACAGTATTGGACGGAATCACGGTGACAGGAGGCTCGGGCGGAAGAGCGTCTACAATGGAAATACGTCCCTGACCACGGGGGTTGGAGTAGGCTTCGCCAACCACGCCGCCCAGCTTGTCGACCATATAGTTGATGAGCACCTGATTGTCAATCATTACGCAGTCCTTGAGAAGCTTATCACCTTTAAACATCACAAACCCGTCGCCGCCGCTCTTAAGCATATAGTTATGCGCTGCCAGCTTATAGGTCTTGTTAACGTCCAGAGGCACGCCACCCACCTTCACATTGCACACCCGGTAAGGGCCGCTCACCTTGACAAATTCACCCTTGTCGTTAATGACCACGGAGGTGGGGACAGACTTGTTAATGGTATAGGTCAGGCCGGAGACCTGGAGGAATCCGCCGTTTTCGCCGGGAATAGACCTGGCGCCCATTTCCAGTGCATCCAGAATTTTTTGGCCGGTGGTCTCCACCATGCAAGCCTCGTTACCGAAGGGATGGACCTTGATAATCTGCTCGTATGTGATGTCCCCGGCCTTAATGTCGGCGCGGACACCGCCGCCGTTGACAAAGGCCACGTCTGCTTCCAGCATAATCCGGTAAGCGTCGGCGCACAGGTCGCCCAGGTTGGTTTCGGCACTGCGGACAGCTCGCTTTCCAGTGTCTGGGTCGAGGGTGGTGAGGTTTACGCCGCTCTTGGCCACTACCTTTTGAAGCACGCCCTTAAACTCGTCATTGATGGTCTTGATATAGGCGGCGGTGGCACTCTGCTGCCCGGTGTAGCCGCTTACCAACTCGTTGGTAATGGTCCCGGTCTTGGTGTCAATGACAATTTTACCGATGGCCGCCAGCTTAGTGCCGGTCTGAGCCATGACCACAGCCTTACCCTCCTTATTGGGCTCGGTCTTTTCAAATGTGCTGTGGGAGTGCCCGTCAATCATTATGTCAATGC
>CAZDDZ010000160.1:0-1866 GCA_964504285.1 uncultured Pseudoflavonifractor sp. | reverse complement strand
CCCGCGCCGTGGCTAAAATCCCAGCGCGTGGGCACAGAGTGCCCACATGCGCGTAAAATAACTGCTTTGCAGTTATTATACCACAACCACAGGTTGCGGTATAATATGCCATCGGCGCGTCCCGCGCCGTGGCTAAAATCCCAGCGCGTGGACACGGAGTGTCCACATGCGCGTAAAATAACTGCTTTGCAGTTATTTTACCACAATCAACCCGCCGGGTAAAGTAGTAAGGCACTTGCGAAAAACGGGCGGGACAAGTATAATAACACCAATCTAAAGAAAATGAGGTTATACCATGGATTATGCCAAAGAATCGCTTCAAAAGCACTATGAATGGCGGGGGAAGCTGGATATTGTTCCCAAAGCGGATGTGGGCGATAAGGAGAGCCTCGCCCTGGCCTATACTCCTGGTGTGGCCGCTCCCTGCCTGGAGATACAGAAGGATGTAAGCAAGAGCTTTCAGCTTACCGGTCGCTGGAACACAGTGGCGGTAGTCACCGACGGCACGGCGGTATTGGGTCTTGGGGACATCGGGCCCGAAGCCGGCATGCCAGTGATGGAGGGCAAGGCCCTGCTCCTCAAGGCATTTGGGGGTGTAAACGCTATTCCGCTGTGCGTGCGCAGCAAAAGCGTGGATGACATTGTAAATACCGTCCGCTTGCTGGCCGGTTCTTTCGGCGGAATTAACTTGGAGGATATTTCCGCGCCTCGCTGCTTTGAGGTGGAGCGCCGCCTGAAGGAGACCTGTGATATCCCCATCTTCCACGATGACCAGCACGGCACCGCCATCGTAGTGGCCGCCGCGCTGCAAAACTCGCTTCGGCTGGTGAATAAGCGCCTGGAGGAGATCACGGTGGTTATCTCAGGTGCCGGAGCTGCCGGTACGGCGGTGTACAAGCTCCTGCGAGCCATGGGTCTGAAAAACGCCATACTGTGCGATATTCACGGTGTTGTCTACCCTGGCCGTGCGGATTTGGCGGAGAACGCCGCCCTGAACGAGCTGGCCGAGCTGACCGCCACTGCGGTGCGGGGAGGACTGAGTGAGGCGATGGCGGGGGCCGATGTGTTTGTAGGAGTTTCTGCACCCGGCATTGTCACGGGAGATATGGTGCGTTCCATGGCACGCGACCCCATCCTCTTTGCCATGGCAAACCCGGTACCCGAGATTATGCCCGATGAGGCCCTTGCCGCCGGAGCCGCCGTTATGGGCACCGGGCGGAGTGATTTTCCCAACCAAATCAATAATGTGGTGGCCTTCCCCGGTGTGTTCCGAGGTGCGTTGGATGTGCAGGCAGCTGACATTAATGACGAAATGAAGCTGGCGGCTGCCCGCGCGCTGGCTGAGCTGGTGGGGGATGAGCTGGCCCCCGACCATGTGTTGCCCGCGGTGTTTGACGAGCGGGTCTGTCCGGCGGTGGCGGCAGCGGTTGCCGCAGCTGCCAGAGCCAGCGGTGTGGCACGGGTGTAAGGGAAGGAGCGGCGAGAGCAAGCCCCCGCCCTACCGGGACAGGCGCGCCTACGCTCGCGCTTCGGTGTCAAGCCGCGTGACGGAGTACGCGGCGGTTCAACGAGCCGGACTTTAAATAGACGCATGGATGAAAGGTTTGCGTTTCTAGGGGGCCTTGTGCCCCAACATAAAGTCCCAGGGGGCCGGGGTCGGAACCCCGGCGAGCTTTGGTTACTTTCCCTCGCCGGAAAGTAACCCGCCGGAGGCAGGACAAGGCAGCGATGAGATAGAGACTAACATGGAAGGACGGGGGGCGGCGCGTCACGGATGCCGCGCCCTACGTTCGCGCTTCTGTGTCACGCTCGCGTTGGGCGCGCCGTCGGGTCGATAAGTCGCCACTGCGCGAAAAATGCCTTGGG
>CAZDDZ010000159.1:0-2021 GCA_964504285.1 uncultured Pseudoflavonifractor sp. | reverse complement strand
TCGACAAAGTCGACAGCCTGAGATCGATTTCGGCAAAATGCCAAAATCGGTCGCCTGCGGGCGGGCTCCCGCACGCGAAAGCGGGGGCTCTGCCCCCCTTTCACACTATCCCCCCGCTCAAAACCCTCAGCCCTTTGACGTCCAATTTTAAAATTATAGTTTTTTGATAAACTGAGGCGGAGAGCAAAGCGTCTCTCCGCCTATCATCTGTACCACCAAGCAGTTTGCCCTTGCGACACAATGCTTTCCTAAAGGATCAGCATAAGGAGGTTATCCCATCGTGAAACGAATTTTTTCACTAGTTCTGTCCCTTTGCCTGGTCTGTACCCTGCTGGCCGGCTGCAATAGCGACCCGGGGGCCGCGCAGGACGGGCCGGTCACCATTACCATCTGGCACGACAAGGAAGATCCGGTGGTTGCCGCACTCCAGGCCAAGCTGGATCAGCTATCACCCGACATTAAGGTCGTGATGGAAAAGAAAAACAATTTGACCGACTCCCTTAAAATGGTGGGCAACGACCCAAAGTCGGCCCCGGACATGTACTTCTTTGCCCACGATAAAATCGGCGTGTACGCCGAGATGGGCATTCTCTCCCCCATTACCGATTTTCTTCCCAAGGAAACTTTTGAGAGCTATCTGCCTATGACCGTTCAGGCAGGTACCTATAAGGACGAACTCTATCAGCTCCCCCTTTACTTTGAAACGCTTCTTTTTATGTACAACAGGAAGTATATGCCTGACGAGTCAGTGCCGGCTACCACCGAGGAGCTGTATACCTATATGGAAAAAACCACAAAGGGCGGTCATTACGGCTTTGTGGAGCAGCACAGCACCGCCTATTACAGCGCAGGCTGGATTCACGGCTATAACGGCTATATCATTAACGACAAGGCACAGCCCGGACTAGATCTCCCAGAGACCATTAATGCCTTGGAATACCACAAAAAATTTACAGAGCTAATGCCCAGCGAGAGCGAATATGCCACCGTAAACACTTTGTTTTCCGATGGCAAAGCCCACGCTACCATAGGCGGGCCTTGGCTGGTACCCACCGCCCGGGCGGCGGGCATTGACCTGGGGCTGGCCCCCATGCCGACGGTAGATTCCACAAACCTTCCTTTGGCGCCCTATTCCGGTGTACAGGGCCTTCAGGTGCTTAAGGTAGCCGCGGAGCGAAAGCATGACGCCATTGTTAAGGTTCTTACCCATCTTACCGGCACCGACATTGGCGTTTCCCTCGCCGCAGCCAGCGGCTGCGCGCCTGCCAACGTAAAGTGCTATGAGCTTCCGGAGATTACCTCCGACCAGGCCGTAATGATGATGCGAAAAACTGCCGAAAACGCCGTACCCATGCCCAATATCCCGGAGATGGACATTATGTGGACGGTGGCAACCAATCTGCTTGTGGACATTAACATGAGCGGGAAAGACGTAACTGCCTCGGCGCAGGAGGCCCAACAGAAGGCACTTCAGCTCATCGAGCAGATGAAGTAAAGGAGGCGCGGCCCATGGAGGAGAAGAAAAAAAAGCAGCGGAAGCGGGTCCTTTGGTCGTACCTCTGCTCGGCTCCCTCCCTGATTTTAATTGGCCTTATCGTCATATTTCCCATTCTGTACACGGGGTATATCTCGCTTACCAACATGAATGTCTACCACTGGTTTGATTTTAGCTTTGTTGGGCTTGAAAACTACAAGGACGCCCTGTTTGTCTTTGACAGCGGCTTTCTGCGGGCGCTGGTGCTCACGGTGGTATGGACGGCCCTTAACATGGTGTTTCAGCTGGTCATTGCATTTGTGCTGGCAAGTCTCCTTAATACAAAAGGACTGCGGCTGCGGGGGGTATACAAAACTCTGCTCATCTTCCCCTGGGCGATGCCCGGCTATGTTTCCATTTTACTTTGGAAAACAGGGATGTTTAACTCTCAATTCGGCCTTTTTAATCAGTGGCTTGCCAATCTGGGGCAAGAGGGTGTGCGTTGGCTTTCCGGAGACACCATCGCCTTTTTCTCCTGCATGGTGGT
>CAZDDZ010000158.1:0-2096 GCA_964504285.1 uncultured Pseudoflavonifractor sp. | reverse complement strand
ATTGCTGTTTAATTATCTTTCGGAGGGAGTAATGGCGACCTTGACGCAGCCGTCCTCGTGCTTTTCAAAGATATCGTAGCCCTTCATAATGTCGTTGAGGGGCAGGGTGTGGCTGATGAGGGGACGGCAGTTGAGCTTACCGCCCTCAATGAGCTTCATCAGAGTATCGTTGTGGGAAGCATCTACGCCGCCGGTCTTAAAGATGAGGTTCTTGCCGTACATCTGATGGAGGGGGAAGGGCTGCGCCTCCTCATACATGGCAATCAGGCTGACCACGCCGTTGGGACGAGCCACCTGCCATGCGGTCTGGAAGGTAGAGGGACCGCCGGCCACCTCAATCACCGAGTCAGCGCCCCGTCCGTCGGTGAGACCCTTGACGACTTCCTCCAGGTTCTGCTTCTTGGGGTTCACCGTCACGTCGCACCAGCCGTTCTTTTTGGCAAACTCCAAGCGCTCGTCAATGACATCCACTGCCACAATGATGCTGGGGCCAAAGAGACGGGCAGACATCATGGTGGTGCAGCCCACGGGGCCGGCACCCAGAACCACAGTCACGTCGCCCGGCTTAATTTCGGCCAGCTCTGCGCCGAAATAGCCGCTGGGCAGTACGCAGCTAATCATAATAACGTCCTCATAGTCCAGACTGTCGGGAATGAGGGTCAGGCCGTTGTCGGCGTAGGGCACCCGGACGTACTCGGTCTGGCAGCCGTCGATACGGCAGCCCAGCTCCCACCCGCCGGAGGTGCAGTTATTGACAAAGCCGCGCTTGCAGAAGAAGCACTCGCCGCAGAAGGTCTCCACGTTGGCAGCCACCCGCTGACCGGGCTTAAACTTCTTTACGCCATCGCCAACGGCCACAATCTCACCGGCAAACTCGTGGCCGAGAATGACATTCTCCTTGGCGCGGGGTACTCCGCCGTTACGGATGTGCAGATCGCTGGCACAGATGCTGGAAAGACCAACCCGCACAATGGCGTCCTTGGGGTCGAGCACCTTCGGTATATCTCTTTCTTCAAAACGGAGGTCGTTCTTACCGTGGTAAACCACGCCCATCATTTTCTCGCTCATTGTTCTTCCTCCTTATATTTTATAATTTTGTTAAACAGAAGCTTCCTCTCTTACCGTACCGGCCCAGCCGTCCACCACAGGGGCAAGCTTGCTGATAATGGGGCCCATGACGGGACCCACGCAGAGCATACCCACGATGGTGCCCACAAACACGGTGCCGCCCATAATGAAGCCGCCGACCACCATCACCGCGTCAAAAATCATGCGCTCCCACTTAAGGGGGATTTTGGTGATTCTGGCCATGGTCTGGTTAAATGCATCGGACGGCCCGCAGCCAAACTCGGCGGACTGGTAGAAGCCAAGGCCCACACCCAGGGCGAGGGTACCGAGAATGAGCACCACTGCCTTGATGACCAGACTGGGGTCCGGCCCCATCATGCCGCCCAGCATGGCGATGAAAATATCGCAGAAAAAGCCCAGTGTGAACACATAGAGTACCGTACCAATGTTAATCAGCTTGCGACCCAGAATGAGGATGATGACAAAGAACGCAATGTTAAAGATGTTCATTGCCATACCGAAGGACAGGTTGAGCTGGATGCCCATGCCTTGGACAAACGCGGTAACAGGGTCACTGCCGAGAGCGGCCATTACATAAGCCGCCGCGCCGAAGCCGGTGATCGCCACACCAATCATAATCACCAAGCAACGAACCAGAATGCTGCGCACTGTGTATTTACCCTTACCCAAAATAATCATCCCTTTCTTTTTACCATCGGTTGATACAGTAATACCCGGCCGTTGGGATTTGCGCTTCTCTCCTTCCCGCTCCCCTCCTTTTCTTTTTTCCTCTCCCGCAGCCGGAACTATTGGGGAATCTCTGATTGAATCAACATGTGCAGATTGACGGCAGATTTTTTGTCCGGCAAGGCAAAAAGCCGCAGGAATACCGACGTATTTCAATGGTTTTTTAACACAGTCCGGGCGAAAAATCCGCCGTTAAGATGCGCGTGGAGAGTTCACCAGCGGTTCCCTAGAGCGTTTCTGAAAAGTCGCTGTGTCCGGAATTTTGAACAGAAATTGTGCCA
>CAZDDZ010000157.1:0-2124 GCA_964504285.1 uncultured Pseudoflavonifractor sp. | reverse complement strand
TAACGAGCCCAGATGCGGGAAATCACGCTCTGGGGCGGGTTCGGATTACACTGGTTAGGCTAAATGGAAATGAGGAGGAAACAGCAGAATGAAATCCATGAAGAAGCTTCTTGCACTGGCACTATCCCTTTGTATGGTCGTTTCACTGGCCGCCTGCGGCGGCGAGAAACCGACCCCCACCCCCAGCGCTACCCCCGGAACTGCCGCCCTGTACAAGGCCGGCACCTACACCGCCGAGGCTCAGGGTAACGGTGGCATGGTTCCCGTCACCGTAGAATTTAGCGAAACCGCTATTCTCTCCGTCGTTATCGGCGAAAACAGTGAAACCGCCGGTATCGCCACCCCTGTGCTTGAGAACTTCCCCAAACAAATTGTAGAGGGTCAGACCCTGAATCTTGACGCTGTCAGCGGCGCCACCATTACCAGCAATGCCGTACTTACCGCCGTGGCTGCCTGTGTTACTCAGGCCGGCGGCGACGCCGAGGCACTTAAGACCAAGGACAAGGCGGCTGTGACGGCGGGTGACCCCATTGAGGAAACCGCCGATGTAGTGGTTATTGGCGGCGGCGGCGCGGGACTTGCCGCCGCAGTGAGCGCGGCTGAAAACGGCGCCACCGTCATTCTGCTGGAAAAGGGCGCAGCCCTGGGCGGCAACACTCTGCGGGCCGGCGGCGCCTATAATGCCGTAGACCCCGCCCGTCAGTCCGCCGTACCCATGGAGGAGAGCCAGATTAAGGAGCTCCAGGGTATCCTGGAGGTAGACGAGACCACCCTGCCCGAGGAATACCGTTCCACCCTGTCTGCGCTGAAGGAGCAGATTACAACCTATCTGGCCGGTGACACCTCCAAGCTCTTTGACACTGTGGAGCTGCACACCTATCAGACCTATAAGGGCGGTGCACGCACCGGCCTGGACGGCACCGCCATCTATGGCAATTATGACCTGGTTTCCCTTCTGACCCAGAATTCCCTCCCCGCTCTGGAGTGGCTGGTAAGCCACGACAGCGAGACCAATATTTCCGATAACATTGGCACCGTGCTGGGTGGTCTTTGGCCCCGTATGCACAGCCTTAGCACCAGCGTAGGCCACGGCTTTATTTCTCCTCTGGAAAAGGCCTGTAATGAAAACGGCGTTACCATTATGCTGGACACCAAGGCCGACGAGCTGATGACCGAGGGCGGCCGCATTACCGGCGTAAAGGCCACCAAGACCGACGGCACCCCTGTCACCCTGACCGCCGCCAAGGGCGTGGTCATGGCTACCGGCGGATACGGCGCCAATCCCGCCATGGCCATGGAGTACGATAACTACTGGAACTGCCTGAACGAGAGCATGCCCACCACCAACTCCGCCCTTCTTACCGGCGACGGTATTGTCATGGGTAAAGCCGTAGGTGCCAACCTGGTTGGCATGGGCTACATCCAGCTTATGCCCAGCAGTCAGCCTGTCACCGGCAGCCTGGGCGGCGGCCTGTGGGGCAGCGCCGAGGAGCAGGTTTTCGTCAGCAAGGAAGGCAAGCGCTTTGTCTCCGAGTACGAAAGCCGTGACGTGCTCTCCAAGGCCGCTCTGGAGCAGACCGACGCCACCTTTTATATTATCTGCGACCAGGCCTCTGCCGGCGATCCTCAGCCCGGCGGCAAGAACGGCTGGGGCAACGACATTGACACTCTGATTGAGGAGGGCAGCGTCCTCAAGGCCGACACCCTGGAGGAGCTGGCCGTTCAGTTTGGCGCCGACCCCGCCACCTTTGTGGCCGAAATCGAAAAGTACAACTCCTACTGCGCTACCGGCGAGGATAAGGATTTTGGCAAGGTAAAGCTGGGCGATCCCATTGATGTGGGCCCCTTCTATGCCACCGTCCGCACCCCCTCCATCCATCACACCATGGGCGGTCTGGAAATCAACACCTCCGCTCAGGTACTCAGCGCCGACGGCACTGTCATCCCCGGCCTCTACGCCGCGGGCGAGGTCACCGGCGGCATCCACGCGGGCAACCGTGTGGGCGGCAACGCCCTGGTGGACATCATGGTCTTTGGCCGTATCGCGGGCGAGAGCGCCGCGGCGGGCAAGTAACCTTTCTTCTATGTAACGCGTGAAGCGGCGGGGCGCCCGCGGGGAGTCTC
>CAZDDZ010000156.1:0-2582 GCA_964504285.1 uncultured Pseudoflavonifractor sp. | reverse complement strand
CCCAGACGCGGGAAATCAGGTGCTGGGGCGGGTTCGGATTACACTGGTCAGGCTAGTTACGTAAGCTTTCACCCTACGATTTTCCTTTAAGCAGCAAGGAATTCTTACAGCAAATATCATCAATGTCGCTGGCAGTGGCGGCCGGAATACGCATGGCCGCCCCGCAGTCACCACAGAACAGGTCAACAGAGCTGTAATTAACCTGGAGCTTCCATGACTTGGACCCACACGAGCAGGAAACGCCACCTCGCTGGGCGATTTCCTTCAGTTCGGAGAGCACCTCATGCATCACAATATCATCCAGAAAAGTTCCCTTTTCCCCTGCCTCGTGCTCCAGCTTGTCCACTGCCTCCTCCAGCCGGGATACGGCGGCATAGACCGGCTTCTCCTCGCCCACGTAGCAGCAGTCTAAACCTGAGGCCGAACACGAAAACGCCAACGCATTCTCATGCAGGAAGGCCTTTGCAGAGCAGGATACAGTGTGTTCCTCTTGGCAAAACAGGCAGGGTACATTGAGTTTTACTCGGTCGCCCATCATTTCTGCCCGCAGGGCCGATTTGCCGCAGGGACAGGGTAGCTCGTTAGGCGCGGCGGCAAGCTGAAAAACACTCCGTTCCACAATGACACTCTGCCGACAGGAAGGGCAGATATATGCTATAGTACGACTGGCTTCTTCCACCATAATGTGCCTCCAAATATTTTATCATAATATATCCGCGAACAGCGCACGACACACCGTTTTTAAAATCATAGTACTTAGGCGCAGAATTTAAAATGTGCATATAATATGTCCGCGGCGCGTCCCGGCCGCTGGCTAAAATCTCAGCGCTTGCCCACGGAGTGGGCAAATGAGATATAATAACTGCTTTGCAGTTATTATATCTCATTTTCTTACTTTTGACCAGCATGTCCACATATAAAATAAGCGCTCATATTTTACGTGCTTTTCGTTCAAAATAGCATTAGCAATTGTCAGCGGGGCGTCGGGAATGCCGCCCCCTATGGGGCAATATCAAATGAGATTGGAGCGAAACACGTATGACGACCAAAAAGCTGGGCAAGCAGACGGTGGCCTTTGCCAGTCCTCCTTCCATCGCAGGTCATGCCAATGTGGTGGGTAAGAAAGAGGGTGACGGCCCGCTGGCGGGCAGCTTTGACCATATCGAACAGGATGATTCCTTCGGCGAAAAGAGCTGGGAGAAGGCTGAAAGCGCCATGCAGAAAATGGCTTTGGCAAACGCGCTGGACAAGGCAAAACAGCCTGCTTCTAAAATGGACTACCTCTTTGGCGGCGATCTTTTAAATCAGTGCATTGGCACTGGCTTTGCCGTCCGCGGTCAGGACATTCCCTTCTACGGCATTTACGGCGCGTGCTCTAACATGGCCGAGGGAATGTCGCTGGCAGCCATGACTCTGGACGGCGGGTTTGGCGAATGGGCGGCCGCGGTAACCTCCTCCCACTTCTGCTCCGCCGAGCGGCAGTACCGCACGCCCCTGGAGTACGGCGGGCAACGCACTCCCACCGCCCAGTGGACGGTGACCGGCGCAGGCGCAGTGATTCTGGCCCGGGCCGGGGACGGCCCTTATGTAACTCATATTACCACAGGCAAGATTGTTGACAAGGGTATTAAGGACGCCAACAATATGGGCGGCGCCATGGCCCCCGCCGCTTACGACACCATTAAAACCCATTTGGAGGATACGGCACGTAAGCCCTCTTATTACGACCTCATTGTCACCGGCGACCTGGGTAAGCTGGGCAAAGAGATTGTTTCCGACTTCTTTCACAAGGATGGCATGGACTTAAACAACTATGATGACTGCGGCACACTGATTTACGACCTGAAGGGTCAGGATGCCCACTGCGGTGGCTCGGGCTGTGGGTGCTCGGCAGTGGTGCTCACCGGATTTTTGCTCAACGGAATGCGGGCGGGCCGCTGGAAAAAGATTTTGTTCTGCGGTACCGGTGCCCTTCTCTCCCCAACCTCCGTTCAGCAGGGGGAGAGCATCCCTTGTATTTGCCATGCGGTGGCAATCGAAAGCACTCTGTAAGGCCGCTATATAGTGCAGGCCACGGCTGGCGTATCTGCCAGCCCTATGTTCATGATTGGGAGAATAAAAACTATGGAAATTTTCTGGGAATACGTTCGCGCGTTTCTCTGCGGTGGTGTGCTGTGCCTGATTGGACAGCTTTTAATTGACAAAACCGCTCTTACCCCAGCTAAAATTCTGGTGTGCTATGTAGTGTCCGGCGTAATTTTAGGCGGTTTGGGCCTCTACAAATACCTGGTCGAATGGGGTGGTGCAGGCGCTACCGTTCCACTCACAGGCTTTGGCTATCTTCTGGCTAAGGGCGTTGAAAAGGCGGTGGCCGAACAGGGCGCTCTGGGTATCCTGACCGGCGGCATTACCGCCACAGCCGGCGGCATCACTGCGGCCATCTTCTTTGGGTATTTAGTAGCGCTTATCTTTAAATCAAAGTCCAAGTCATAGAAAACTGAAATCAAGGCGTCTGTGGGCACTTGCCCACAGACGCCTTGATTTATCCACGATATTTTTTATAGTTCTTTAGCCCACTCTTG
>CAZDDZ010000155.1:0-2641 GCA_964504285.1 uncultured Pseudoflavonifractor sp. | reverse complement strand
GGGATTTTTACACTATGTAATAGTTTTAGTTGCCCTGCAGCTCTCTGGCACAGGCGGGACACACGTTTTTGCCTTTGAAGGTAATAACCTCACGGGCATCATCGCAGAAGATACAGGCGGGCTGATACTTCTTTAAAACGATGGAGGAGCCGTCAACATAGATCTCTAAAGAGTCTTTTTCGGCAATATCCAGTGTGCGGCGGAGTTCGATAGGGAGCACAATGCGCCCCAGCTCATCTACCTTTCTAACAATTCCGGTCGATTTCATACATAAATCTCCTTCCGTAAGAAGTTGCTTCCAAAAAATACAAACATTATCTAGAAACTGACATTATTATAACATGGAGTATTAGTTTGTCAACCAAAAAAATGGAAATTTTTTATTAACGTAATAAAAAATATAACAGAAAAAATTTTAGGTATGCAAATAAAATGTGTAAAAGTGCTTTTCCCAAAGGCGGGGACATGTTTTGAACGGACTCTGTGTATAAATGGAGAGAGAATAGCGAGAGGCGGCGAGTGAATGGCAATGTCGGTAATTTGGACGGCAATGGTGGTAGTGTCCATCGTGTGTGGACTAATGACCGGAAGAGGACCACAGGTCGCAGCAGGGGCCATGGAGGGAGCTGCAGCGGGAGTACAGCTGTGCCTGACTATGGCGGGGATACTCTGTCTGTGGATGGGAGTCATGGAGATTATGAAGCGGGCGGGGCTGTCCCAACGGCTGTCCCGGCTTTTGCGGCCTGTTTTGCGCAGACTATACCCCGATTTCGCCGGGGACAAAGAGGTCATGGACAATATCTCCGCCAACGTGTCGGCAAATCTCCTGGGTCTGGGAAATGCGGCCACACCTTTAGGCATTCGGGCCGCTCAGCTGATGAGCCGCCGTACGCCGGGGGTAGCGTCCAATGCCCTGTGTATGCTGGTGGTATGCAACACGGCTTCCATCCAGCTCATTCCAACCACGGTGGCCAGTGTTCGGGCGGCGGCGGGGTGCGCTGCCCCCTTTGATATTTTGCCTGCTGTTTGGCTGGCTTCAGCCATCTCGGTGTGCGTGGGAATTTGCGCGGCCAAGCTCTGCGCCAGGCTGTGGCCAAAGTAAAGCAAGAAGAGGAAGGCGGAGGGGCGGAAGGAATGGATTTATTTCTCACCATGCTTATGCCAGGCATTATCGCTGTGGTAGCAATCTGCGGCGTGGTTCGCAGGGTAGATGTATACGACGCGCTGATTACCGGGGCGGGGGACGGTTTGGGCGTACTTATCCGGATTGTGCCACCCATGATTGGCCTTTTGACGGCGGTGTATATGCTACGGGCCTCAGGGGCATTGGAACTGGCGGCAAGCGCCCTAGGGCCGCTTTTAGAACACGTGGGTATCCCGCCTGAAACGGTGGCGCTTCTCATGGTGCGGCCCATCTCGGGCTCTGCCGCTCTGGGGGTAGGGGCTGAGCTTATTTCCACCTATGGGCCCGACTCTCTCATTGGCCGCACTGCCGCCGTTATGCTTGGCTCTACCGAGACGACCTTTTATACCATTGCCGTTTATTTCGGCGCGGCGGGCATCGCCAAGACTAGGTATGCCGTACCTGCGGCACTGTGTGCCGATTTGGCGGGGTTCATCGCCGCCGCCTGGGCAGTGCGGGTACTTTTCTATGGATAGTCCGCTTTTTTTATGGTATACTCCTCTCAAAGAACAGTGGGAGGACGTAAATATGGACACTATGGTCATCGGGATTGCGGGCGGTACCGGCTCGGGTAAGACCACCCTGACCCAGCATTTAATTGAAACCTTTGGCGGAGACGTGTCGGTGGTCTATCATGATAACTACTATAAGGCGCACCCTAATATGACCTATGAGGAGCGGGCGGCCCTGAACTATGACCACCCGGATGCCTTTGATACCGAGCTCATGGTGGAGGATATGAAAACCCTTTGCGCCGGTAAGACCATTCACTGCCCGGTGTATGATTACAGCATTCACAATCGTTCGGATAAGACGGTGGAGGTGCGGCCCACCAAGGTGGTAATCGTGGAGGGGATTTTGATTTTCCATCCCAAGGAGCTGCGGCAGCTCATGGACATTAAAATTTTTGTGGATACCGACGCCGATGTGCGAATCTTGCGGCGGATTCTCCGGGACGTGAAGGAACGGGGCCGGAGCTTGGATAGCGTTATAGGCCAGTATTTAAACACGGTTAAGCCTATGCATGAGCAATTTGTTCAGCCATCCCGCCAATACGCTGATATCGTTGTGCTGGACGGCGGACACAACATGGTGGCACTGGACATGATTACCCAGCGCATTAAGGGGCATATAGAACTATAGGGAAAAGGAAAAATCCGCAGGCGACCGTTTTCAAAAAATGTCGAAAACGGATTCAGGCTGTCTGCTTGCTTATCAGCCCGCCCCCGACCGATCGGTCGGGGGATTTTTTCCGCATCTGTCCGGCACTCTAATTTTACCCGACGGGGAACTTTTTTTTTCTCCTATCGTCAAAGACCGGGTAAGCAACCAAACACAAGAAAAAGGAGCCTACCCATGAACAAGAAATTTTTGGCCTTGGCGCTTTCCGGCGCCCTGACCCTTACCATGCTTGCCGGCTGCGGCAAGCCCGCCGGGGAGACTACCCCGACCCCCAGC
>CAZDDZ010000154.1:0-2671 GCA_964504285.1 uncultured Pseudoflavonifractor sp. | reverse complement strand
ATGTCTCCGGCCTGGAGTCCCTCGGTAATCTCAATGCTTGTGCTGTCGTTGCGGCCCAGCTTTACGGCACGGGTTTCCAGCTTGCCGGGGTCAATGACCATAGTGCCCTCAGCGTTCATGGCGCCGGGCAGAGCCACGGTAACCTCGCCGCCGTCGGCGCCGCGGGTGACGGTCTCCACCGGCACGGTAAGCACATTACTGGCCCGCTCCACCACAATCTTTGCCGACACATTCATGCCGGGCAGCAGATTTTGAGGCTGGTCAATGACCACGGTGACGGGGTAAGTAGTGGCACTGCCCACAGTGGTGCCGTTAATGTTGATTTTATCCACCCGCCCGGTAAAGCTCTGGCCCTCCAGGGCGGCGGCGGTAATCTCCACAGTCTGCCCCACCTTGATTTTTCCAATGTCCAGCTCATCAATCTTCATCTCAAAGGTGAGGGTGGACATGTCGTAAATAATCGCCAGGTAGTTGGCCCCACCGGCGGCAGCGGAGCTGGGGTCCACGTTGTCCCCGGCCTTGTAGTTCTTTTCAATAACAGTGCCCGAAATGGGGGCGGTAAGGGTGTAATTATCCAGCTGATCTCTGCTGGCCTGGAGGGCAAGCTGGGCGTTTTGCAGGCTCAGACTGGCGTTTTCCACCTGTGCATCCATGTCGGCAGCCTTAAACGCACCCACCACCTGTCCATCGGTCACCCGGTCCCCCTCCTTTACAGACAGAGCCGAGAGCTCACCGCTGGATTTGGCAGTAAGAGTCTTTTGTGCGGCGTAGGCAAATGTACCGCTGCCGGCGCAGTCGGCAGCGCCCACGGCGGCGGTGCCGGTGCTGGTGCCGGAGAGCGCGCCGGGGTTTTTAACCTTAATTTTCACCTCACGCACCAGGGTGCCGCCCTGGCCGGTCTGGTCAGAGACAGCAATGGAATCCACAGTGCCGGAGAGTGTCTCGTAGGTGCCGTCCACCACCACGTTGGCGGCCTGACCCACGCGGAAGACGGCTGCGTCCACTGCGTGGAAGGGCACGGTGAGGAGCATATAATCCCGGTCTAAAATGTCGGCAATGGGGGTGCCCGCGGCTACCATGTCCCCTACCTTATAGTAGAGTTCCTGCACCACGCCGGTAGCGTTTGCTTTAATTTCCACGTTTTTAAGGGTGTCTCCCTTGCCTTTGACAGCCTCGTTATAGCTCAGCTGCGCCTGCTGAAGGGAGAGCTGGGAACGCTCAATGCTGTTCTCCACATCCTTGGCGTCTATGCGAAAGAGCAGATCGTCCTTATGCACTGTGTCACCCTCCTCAAAGGGGGCCTCCAGTACCTCGCCCTTGACCAGGGCAGTGACCTTATAGGAATCAATGGGCTGAACAGTACCGGTACCCGTGACCGCCACCGTAATGTCACCCACTGCCGCGGCAGCGGGTATGTAGCCCAGATTCGCGGCCTGCTTGGGGGAATTGCCCCTAAGCAGGAAATAGGCGGCAATGAGCGCTGCCGCCACCGCCATGGCCACAAGACGCTTCACCCATTTGTTCTTTTTCCGGGGCACAATGGTCTTAGCCTTCTTGGGGGCGGCTGCCGCCGTTTGGACCTGCTCTTGTTTCAGTTGCGTATCATCCATGGTGTCTGCTCCTTTAGCTTCTAGTTTGCTGTGATAACGTTTATCATACTACATTATCTTAAACAAATTGGAAATGGAAGATTAATTTTCCCTTAAAAATTTTCCTTTCCATGTATACCCAGTGCAAAGCCTGTCCACAATAGCCATGAATGGAACCGAAAGGTTATCCAAGAAACTAGGAATGGAGCAATCGCAATGAAAAAACCGTGGACAGAACGCTTTGGCGACTTCATGGCAGGGAAAGGCTTTTACATGGTTCTTTTCCTTTGCGTCGCCGCAATCGGAATTTCGGGCTACTATCTTTTCTCCTCTTTGGCCGAATCGGGCGAAAACGAGCCTGTATCGGCTACCGCCCAAGTGGTGGTAACGCCCAATGTCTCTCCCAATCTTTCTCCCAATGTCTCCCCCGCGCCCTCGGTCTCTCCGGTTATGCCCAGTGTTTCCCCCCACCCCTCTCCCTCCCCTTCTGTAAAGCCCTCTCCTTCCCCCTCCTCCAGCCCCAAGCCCAGCATTAAGCCTGCCACCGCCACCGTCTTTACCTGGCCGGTAAAGGGTACCATTTTGGATGCTTACTCTCCGGATAAGCAGCGGTATGACGTGACTATGGGGGACTGGCGCACCCACAGCGGTATCGACATCGCCGCCGAGCCCGGCACCCAGATTAAGGCTGCTGCGGGTGGCACCGTGGAATCGGTTACCGTCAGCGACCTATTTGGCACTACCGTGACCATTGACCATGGCAGCAATATAAAAAGTGTCTACGCTAATTTGGCTGAACTGCCCACCGTCAAGGAAGGTGACGCGGTTTCTACCGGGGACATTATCGGCTCGGTAGGCGCTACTGCCAAGGGTGAAAGTGCGCAGGCCACTCACCTTCACCTGGAAATTCTGAAAAATGGCAGCCCCGCCGACCCACTGAAGTACCTGCCCGAGCTTCATTAATGCACAAGCAAAACCCCGCCGACCAAACTGGTCGGCGGGGTCAGACTGTCGACAAAGTCGCCAATCTGAGGGCGATTTCGGCAAAATGCCGAAATCGGTCGCCTGCGGGCGGGTTCCTG
>CAZDDZ010000153.1:0-2708 GCA_964504285.1 uncultured Pseudoflavonifractor sp. | reverse complement strand
GAGCGAGGAGGTTCAAGCGAATGGCCAAATGTGAATTTTGCGATAAGGGCGTTGTTTTCGGCATCCGAGTTTCCCACTCTCACCGCCGCACCAACCGTCCCTGGAAGCCCAACGTGAAGCGTGTCAAGGCAGTCGTGGATGGCGCACCCAAGCACGTCCATGTGTGCACCAGATGCCTCCGTTCGGGTAAGGTTACCCGCGCTGTTTAATTTTCAGCAGACGCAGATAAATCCCTAGAGCTGTAATGGCTCTAGGGATTTTTTGTTTGTCGGCAGATAAAGCCACTGCGTCGCTGGCACAGTGGCTTTACACTGTCTTACGGCATAAACTGGGCCAGGAGGCGAACTTTATGTTAGATCAGCCAGTCCGTATGCCACGCGTTTTAATCGAGGGTCAACCTACCGCAAGGGCCCTTCTCCATGGCGATTCCGCCCACCCCGATCTGGCGGGCGAGGTTCTTTTTTACCCCTATCAGGCAGGCAGCTTGCTTCTGGTGCGGGTTTCCGGACTGCCGAAAGATGGCTTTTTCGGTTTTCACATTCACCAGCACGGTGACTGCTGCGAGGGCGGAGACGTCCCCTTCCACTGTGCCGGTGGTCACTATAACCCCCTTGAGACCACCCACCCCAACCACGCCGGGGATTTGCCCGTACTTCTCTCCGACGGTGGGCGTGCCTACACCATTTTTTATACCGGTCGTTTCCATCCCGATGAGATAATTGGCTGCGGGGTAATTATTCATGACCGACCTGACGATTACCGCTCCCAGCCTGCCGGGGACAGCGGCAACCGCATTGCCTGCGGCAAAATCGAAGCCTGGGCATAAAAAATCCCCCCGGCAAATGTATTTTCTCACCCCACTTACGGTATTTTGCTATATCGTGCAAGCGCTATTATCCTTCTATTCCTCGCCCTCCTTTTTTATAGCGCTCAAGTAAGTCGCGCAGAAGCTGGGCGTGGCAACACTCGTCCCGAGCAATGCGCAGCAGGTTAACCGCCACGTTTCTGTCCGAAATGTGGCAAGCCTGTTCCTCATATTTACGGGCAGCAGCTTCCTCCTCTCGCAGAGCTATTTGGATTAAGGGTCCCATTTGAGGGGAATAATGCAAATAGGCTGGTGTCCACCACGTCATACGCCCTCCCTGCCTGCACCAAAAGCGCGGATCAGCCCCCAGCTGCCGGGCAAGCGTGCCGAAAATTTCCAGGTGTTCCATCTCGACCGCAGAAATTCGGCGGAACAGTTCGGACAGCTCCGGATACTCCGCCGTAATTAGATGATCATAAAAATAGAGTCCTGCCAATGAAAGCTCTGAATTACTCCCCCCCATGTTGCATAGCATCATTTCAGCATACCTAGGATTCCGCCCTGCCGCGCGCACCTCCGGGTAAGGGCCGTCGGCGCGGCAGGGCGGCCAGACGCTCCGCTCCTCTATTTCCATGAACCAGCCCCCTTTTGCTATTTCTATGCTACCTTATGTGGCCGGTCTGTTGTCCCATGACAAAAGTAAATGTAATTTCCAATATTATATTATACAGTTTTTAACTTGATTTTACGTTATCCTGTGTGTTATACTAAGGTAACGAAAAAAATAATTAAGGCACGGTGATCGTAATGGATGAGCTAATTATGCCCTCTCCCAATAACAAGCCCTTCTCTGCATCCACCCGCAAGGGCAAGCGGCGGCCCGAGGAGAAGGGCCGTGACCCCTATGACGGGCTGCGACCCTGGTCAGCCATTACCCACGGCCTGGGCGTCATTTTAGGGGTACTGGGCACGGTTCTGCTGCTGGTTCGCGCAGCAGCAGTAGGTGGGATTTGGCACATAGTCTCATTCTCGGTCTACGGTGCGTCTATGATTGGTCTCTATACCGCCAGCACTCTGTATCACTGCCTGCGCACCGATGTACGCGGCCGTATTGCTCTGCGGAAGTATGACCACACCTCAATCTATTTTCTCATTGCAGGCAGCTACACCCCCATCTGTTTGGTAGGTCTGCGTACACAAGGCGCGTGGGGCTGGGGTCTTTTCGGCGCCATTTGGGCCTTAGCGCTGGGCGGACTGGTGCTCACCATTTTTTGGATTAACTCTCCCCGCTGGATGACTGCCGGTATCTATCTGTTCATGGGTTGGATGGCGCTCATCGCTCTCTATCCTCTCTATTATGCCGTGGGCTGGAAGGGTCTTTTTTGGCTGTTGTCAGGCGGTGTGCTTTACTCGGTGGGCGGTGTGCTCTACGCCCTGAAGTGGCCGGGCCGAAATAACCCCCGTTTCGGTTGCCATGAAATCTTTCATATATTTATCCTGCTGGGCAGCGTCTGCCACTTTCTCCTGATGTACCGGGTAATTGTTTTTCTATAAGAAGTTTATCTCGGGCGGATTTTAAGGAAAAACGGCGCGGCATGGCGACATTTTGTTCAAGGGAACGGATGCACGGACTTTTCAGAAAGACTCTACGAGATGCGACAACTGTGCCTCTAAAAAATACCGCCGGAGCACCTGGGAAATTCCCCTTTGCTCCGGCGGTTGACTGTGTAGACCGTGTGCCGATAAAATGGCTATATTTATAGATGCATGTTAAATAGAAAGTGCCGTAAGTTGTTTATTAAAACAACTTACGGCACTTTCTGGCGCGGAAGGAGGGATTTGAACCCTCGCACGGTTTAACCCGCCTACTCCCTTAGCAGGGGAGCCCCTTCGGCCACTTGGG
>CAZDDZ010000152.1:0-2746 GCA_964504285.1 uncultured Pseudoflavonifractor sp. | reverse complement strand
CAAACTGGGAGAACAGACTGCTCAAGAGACTGTACAGACCCATAGCCAGGAAATTAAGAATGACGTAAAAGGCGGGAAGGGCAAGAAGATGCCCGGTAAACATGGCGCAAAAGACGGCAAAGGAGTAGAAGAAAAGAACCTCCAGGGTGGATAAAAACAGCCATAGCACCGTTGTGCCGTAAGCCCCCAGTCCCAGCGCGCCCTGGATGGCCAGCGTAGCAAGACCCACCAGCCACAGGGGCACCATCAGGAAGGAAAGCCCCGAGAGATAGTTGGTCAGAAACAGGCACTCACGCTTGACCGGTAGCGCGTGAAGCATTTGCACACTGCGGGAGTGGTACAGGTAGGAGAAAACTGCCATGGCCGCTAAAATAGCGAAAAGAAACGCAAGGGTAACACCCATGTTGCCCAACGTGCGGTAAATTTGCCTGGCAAGGTTATTTCCTTGCGTGGGGCGAAGAATTAACTCCACCGGTAAAATAAAGGCCCAGATTATTCCATAAATAGCCCACACAGGCCAAAACCGAGTTATATTTTTGCGAAAGAGGGTGGGGTTAAAGCACGATGTCGTGAACCGCATAGTCCTCACCTCCCAACTCATAAATAAAGATTTCTTCCAGCGTAAGGGGCAGCGCCTCCATAAGAATGGGGGCATAGACGGCCAGACGGTTGGTTATTTCGGTGGCCGAGCCACGGACAATAAGGGTGTGGATGCGGCCCACCTGGGAGACGTTAAGTAGCTCCAGGTCGTCTGGCAGCCTGGGCAGCTCCCGCTCCTGAAAGACCACCTGCATTTTTACTAAGTTTTCTTGCAGGTCAGAAAGGCTGCGCTCAATGAGCACCTTTCCCCTGGAGAGAATACCCACATGGTCGCACACGTCCTCCAGTTCCCGTAAATTGTGGGAGGAGACCAGCACCGTGGTGCCATGCTCGGAAACGTCCCCCATTAAAAGACTCCACACCTGGCGTCGCATGACGGGGTCCAGGCCGTCCACCGGCTCGTCCAGCACCAACACGTCGGGTCGGCAGCAGAGGGAGAGCCAGAAGGCGGCCTGCTTTTGCATTCCCTTAGACAGGCGGCGAATGGGCTGGGTTTCGCTTACCGTGGTAAACACGTCCTTGAGCGCCTCGTACCGTCCTTGGTCAAACCGGGGGTAAAAGCCCTTGTAAAAACGGGCCATTTCCCGGGTGGAGGCCGAAAGAAAATAGTATAGGTCGTCAGGAATGGATGCCATGCGGGACTTGACGGCCGGGTTTTCGTAAACGGGCTGACCGTCCACTGTGACGGTGCCCGCATCCTGCCGCCATACGCCGGTAACGTGGCGCAAAAGGGTGGACTTGCCTGCGCCGTTAGGGCCCACCAAACCGTAAATGGAGCCGGTGGGCACTGTCATATCCAGACCATCCAGTGCCCGAAAGCCGTCAAAGGATTTTACCAGATTTTGAATTTCAATCATACCGTTCCCTCCTTCTTGGCCGCCGTAATACGCGCGGCCAGTTCGTCGGGGCGCAAGCCCAAAAAAAGCAGTTCGGCAGCGGCGGCGTCAAATTGCTTTAACAGCGATTCTCTGCGGGGGGCGCTTAGATCCAGCCGCAGGGCGGCAAAGGAACCCTTGCCGGGGGCAGAGTTAAGATAGCCCTCGGACTCCAGACTTTCATAGGCACGCTGAATGGTGTTGGGATTAATGGCCAGGGAGGAGGCCAGCGCCCGCACCGAGGGGAACTGGTCGCCGGGCTGAAGAGCCCCGGTCACAACCAAATGACGCAGGCCGTCCTTCACCTGTTCATAAATAGGGCGGGCGTCACGGGCATTGAGACTGATCATAAAAAAGCTCCTTTCAGGAACGGCAAGGAATTGCGGGCCAATGGGGCCATTGCCCGACTATCGGTGTATGAGCTTGCTTAGTACAGTCAGCATATCAGGGGGGACTTCCCCCTGTCAATGACACAAAACTTAAGATTTTATGATGATTGATTTATAGTTTGATTTTTTCCCATGACAAATGAAATCGGCTGCGCTATAATGGTGCAAAGATAAGTTCGGTAAGGAGGGGTAGAGAACCTGTGAATCTGATCGATATGAATAACTGGGTATGCTTTCGTGCCTGTATCGGTAATTTAATTGACACGCCGGAGGTGCAGTCGATGCGAGGAATTCCGCACCACCCCGGTGTGTCCTGCTATGAACATTCGGTTTTTGTGGCCTATGTGGCCTTTCGTCTGGCCCGCCGCTGGGGGCTGGACTACGGCGCCGCCGCCCGGGGGGGATTGCTTCACGATCTCTACCTCTATGATGCCCACGACAAGACGGCCTACACCGGCCTGCAATGCTTTACCCATCCCAAGGAGGCTATGAGAAACGCCGATGCCTTGGTGGGCGGGCTGACCGACAAAGAGCGCAACATTATTATTTCCCATATGTGGCCACTGGCACGGAGGATGCCCACCTGCCGCGAGGCCTATGTGGTGAACCTGTCCGATAAAATTTGTGCTACCGCCGAGCTGCTGGGCTACTGGAAGCGGTCCAAGGTGCGGCAGGTTGCCATGGCATAAATAAAGGAACCGACAGAAGCCCCCGCAAAAATGGCAGGGGGTCAGGTCTGCGGATTTAACAAGAGACACCCCAACAGTGCTGTTGGGGTGTCAGTTTTTAAAAAACAGCTATTTTAAAATTGAATTTTAAAAGGCCGGGGTTTTTGAGCGGGGGGATAGTGTGAAAGGGGGGCGGAGCCCCCGCTTTCACGTG
>CAZDDZ010000151.1:0-2819 GCA_964504285.1 uncultured Pseudoflavonifractor sp. | reverse complement strand
CCACCAACAACCAGGATAACCACCAGGGCAAGTGGGGCGACGCTAACAACGCCCGCACCGTGGTCTACACCGGCGACTTTACCCGGGAGGGCATTTATCAGGCGCTGAGGGAAATGCGAGTTTACGCCACCGAGGATAAAAATCTGGACATCGTCTACACCCTCAACGGCTCGCCCCTGGGCACAGTGCTCACCGACGTACCCCAGTCCGCCGATGTAAAGGTGGTCGTAACCGATCCGGATGCCTCTGACAAAATTTCCAGCATAGCTATCATAACCCAGGGCGGAAAGACGCTCTACGAAATAAAGCCCGGCACACAGACCTATACCATGGAGCACAGCATTCCCAGCCCCGAGCCCGGCTATTATTATATCCGGGTGCAGCAGGCCGATAAAGACATTGCCGTTACGGCCCCCATCTGGCTGGGCGCGGCCAAGGCCGTGGGTATGTCCGCGCTGACCACCGACAGCTATATGGCGGTGAAGGGCGAGCCCATGAAGCTCAAAGCCAGCTTCTTTAATAACGAAAAGGCTCCCGTCACGCTTAAAAGCCTGACCTATGCCATTGAGGGCGGCGCGACCATTGAAGCCTTGACCCCCAATACGGCCATTGAGCCCTCCACCACCCTTGAGCAGCTCTACACCTATACCCCTGCCGCCGTCGGCATTCAGACCATTACCCTCACTGCCGTTCTCACGGTGGATGGGGAGGACAAAACCTATACCAGTCAGCTTACCCTGGATGTAAAAGACCCTGACAAGCTGATTTATGTAGGCGTGGACGGCTCTCATTACAACGAGTATGTAGCCGGTAACTACAAGGATTCCATGGGCAACTTCGCCAAGCTGGCAGCGGGGTACGGCGTGCGGGTCAATGTGCTCAAAACCTCCCAGGAGCTGGTTGCCGCCATGCAAAATCCCAAGTACGGGATGATGGTCTTTACCGCCCCCACCCGGCGGCTGCTTCCCGTTCCCGCCGGTGGCTATGCCTCCTACTCCCAGGCCGAGCTGACCGCCCTTTCCGCATTTGCCAAGGCGGGGGGCACCGTGGTGGTTACCGGCTGGGGCGACTACTACGAGAGCTATGCAACCTCACCCAAGGAGCCTGATGTGCAAATGGCGGCACAGCAGAACAAGCTGCTGGCGGCCATCGGTTCCTCCCTCCGTTTGGCTGACGACGAGGCCAAGGATATCGTCAATAACCCCGGCAGCAACGCCGCAAGACTGTACCTGACCGATCACAACAGCTACAAGAGCCACTTGCTGGCTGGGGTCAATCCCAAGCAGGTGTGGAGTCAGTACGGCGGCAGCACCGTCTTTGCGGTGGATAGCCAGGGCAAGGCCAGCGCCACCCTACCCGCAAGTGTTACCCCGGTCATCAGCGGCTTCGGTAAGCTCAACGCCGACGGCACCGGTAAGGACTTAAACGCCATTACCTCCGAGGACGACGACAAGGACGGCTACGGCCTTGAAATGGTGTCCGGTCAGCGTCCGCCCAGATACCCGTCCGACAACGGCACCACTGCCCTGCTCACCGCTACCGAGACAGTAAGCTATCCCGACCAAACCAAGGCTTTGGTGGTGGTGGCAGGCGGCGCGTTCATGTCTAACTTTGAAATCAAGGCCGAGATGGAGAACGCCGCCTCCCTTAATTACAGCAACTACAATTTCCTCTCCAACCTGGTGGAGACACTCAAGCCCGCTGAAATCAGTACCATTGCCCAGGTGACCTCTGACGGACAAACGGGGCAGAGCTATACTGTCGAGGGTATCGTCATGTCCACCGTGTGGAACGGCACCGACCAGAACACCGGCTTCTTTGACTGCGTCTATGTGCAGGACGCCACGGGCGGCATCAACGTGTTCCCCGTCGCCTCTGGAGTAGAGCCGGGCCAGCGGGTGCGGGTCACCGGCATCTACGATGCCTATGAGGGCGAGCGCCAGCTGAAAAATGCCACCGTGAAAGTGGTAGAGTTTACCCCTGTCCCCCTGCCTGCAGCCAGAGAAATCACCACCAAGGCGGTTGCCGATCAGACCTATCTGGGTCAGCTGGTTAAGGTCACCGGGATTGTAGAGTCCATCGACCAGACCGGCGGTGTGGTGGGCAGCTTTATGGTCAAGGACAATAGCGGCACGGCCTGCAAGGTGTTTATCGACGGCTATATTACCAAGGGTAAAACCATCCCCGGCTTGGAGGTAGGCAAGACGGTTACGGCGGTGGGTTTCTCCTCCTACAACAAGGATTCCGCCCGCATTCGAGTTCGCGACCGTGCAGACGTGACTGTTTTGCAGACCCAGGAGACAGGGAAAATCGTCATTCTCCACACCAACGATGTCCACTGCGCCATTGACCAAGTTCAAAAGGACGGCATAGTCACCAACGTGGGCTATGCGGGCGTGGCCGCGTATAAGGATCAGATGAAAGACGCCTACGGCGCGGACAATGTGATTTTGCTGGACGCGGGCGATGCCATTCAGGGCGGCCCAATCGGCACCCTGTCCAAGGGTTCCTATATTGTAGATATTATGAACAAGGCGGGCTACGACCTGGCCATCCCCGGCAACCATGAGTTTGATTACGGTATGGAGAACTTCCTTTCCCTGGCCAAAAACAAGGCTAACTACGATTACCTCTGCGCCAACTTTGTGGATAAGGATAAAAAGGCGGTCTTTGACGCCTACAAGCTGGTCACCTACGGTGACACCCAGGTTGCCTATGTGGGCATCTCTACCCCAGAGACCTTTACCAAGTCTACCCCCACCTACTTCCAGGACGCCAACGGAAATTATATCTACGGCTTCTGCGAGGGGAACGGCGGC
>CAZDDZ010000150.1:0-2903 GCA_964504285.1 uncultured Pseudoflavonifractor sp. | reverse complement strand
CCCGCAACAGGGCAGGCCTCTTCGGCCTGCCCTTTTGCGGGGGATGTAATTAGCAGCAACCGTTGTTGCAACCGCAGCCTTCGTTGCAGCCGCAGCCGCAGCCGCCCCAGCTGCCGCCACCGCAGCAGCAGCACAGCAGGATGATAATGAGGATGATCCACAGGCAGCTACCGCCGCCGCCCCAGCCATTGTTACCACAGCACATAAAAAACGTTCACCTCTCGTTATTAATAAGGTTCCGAGTGATTTTTCACCTCTCGGCTTCCTTTACGACCCATACTATGTCTGCTGTGGAAAAGTGGTTCCCAAGGGGACGAAAAATTTTATCCTTTTCCCAGGCTAAGTAAGAAGGAGTTATCGCAATGAGCCAATACGATGAGAAAAGAGAACGTCCACGCCAGTCACGACAGGAGGAAACACCCCGCCCCAGAAAAAAGCGCCGCCACCGTTCCATGGGGCCTTGGGGCGCACTGCTGTATGTAATGCTGGTCATCGGCGCGTCGGCCCTGCTGGCCGGTTTCGGCTGGATGGCGGCCAGCGATGTGCTGGCCCTTAATAAGCCGGACATGGAGACGCAGGTGACCATCAGCGACGGGGAGAGTGTAGCAGAGGTAACAAAGGAGCTCAAGGACAAGGGACTGATTGAGTACAGCTTTCTCTTCCGATTCTTTGCAGACTTCACCAAAAAGGGGCAGGAGATACGCCCCGGCACCTATACTCTTAACACCACCATGGATTATAGCGCCATTCTGCGGAACCTGAGCGCCAAGTCGGGCACCAGAGCCGAGGTGACGGTTATTATCCGGGAGGGCTATACCTCTGCCCAGGTGTTCCAGGCACTGGCCGACAGCAATGTGGCCACGGTGAGCGAGCTGGAGGAGGCCGCCGCCAGCTACGACTTTAAATTTAGCTTCCTCAAGGACGTAATTCCCCTGGGGAGTGTCAACCGTTTGGAGGGCTATCTGTTCCCCGACACCTATAAGTTCTACGAAAATATGGATCCTGTGCAGGCCCTGAACAAAATGCTCCTGCGCTTTGACGAGGTCTTTACAGAGGAGATGCGCCAGATTGTGACCGACAATGGGCAGAGCATTCATCAGCTTGTGACCATTGCCTCCCTCATTGAGAAGGAGACCACCGGCGATGACCAGACCCATATCTCCTCGGTCATTTACAATCGGCTTAATCGGCCCACTTCCGAGACAGCGGGCTTTTTAAACATCGATGCGTCCCTCCTTTACGTCCTGCCCGAGCGGGCGGGCAAGCTCAACGCCGCCGATTTGGAGTACGACAGTCCCTACAATACCAAAAAGTATAAGGGGCTGCCCCCCGGCCCCATCGCCAACCCCGGCCAGGCCGCCCTTCGTGCCGCCCTGAAGCCGGAGAGCACCAATGATTATTTCTATGCCCTGGGTGATGATAACGAGCACCACTTCTTCCGCACCTATAACGAGCACACGAACTTTATTAACAGCCAGGAGAGATATAAAAATGGCGGGTAAGAGACCGGAAGTATTAGCCCCGGCGGGGGACATGGAGCGCCTGCGCATGGCGGTGGCCTACGGGGCGGACGCAGTGTATCTGGCGGGTAATACCTTTGGTATGCGCTCCTTCGCGGGGAACTTCAGCCCCGAGGAGCTGAAGGAAGCCGTAGCGCTTTGCAATGCCCACGGGGTAAAAATCAACGTCACCTGTAACACCATGCCACGCAATGAGGAGGTTTCCCGCCTGCCCCAATGGCTGGAGTATTTGCAGGAGGTGGGGGTCAACGCCGCCATTGTGGCCGATGTAGGCTCCCTGGCGCTGTTAAAGCGCCACGCTCCCCGCTTACAGGCGCATATCAGCACCCAGGCCAGTATCGTCAATTACGAGACTGCCCGCGCTTGGCATGGACTGGGCGCGGACCGGGTCATTCTGGCTCGGGAGCTTAGTTTGGACGAGGTAGCCGAAATCCGCGCCAAGACCGGGAAGGAGCTGGAAATTGAGGCTTTCGTCCACGGGGCTATGTGCGTGAGCTACTCGGGGCGGTGCCTGCTCTCCAACTATATGACCGGACGGGACGCCAACCGTGGCGCCTGCGCCCAGCCCTGCCGCTACCAGTACGCGCTGATGGAGGAAAAGCGTCCCGGCGAGTATTTTCCTGTCTACGAGGAAAACGGCGAGAGCTTTATTATGAACTCTCGGGACATGTGCATGATTGACCATATCCCCCAGCTCATTGCCGCCGGGGTAGATAGCTTTAAAATTGAGGGCAGAGCAAAAAGCGCCTATTATGCCGCCATCATTACAAGCGCTTACCGCCATGCCGCCGATGCCGCGCTGGCTGGGGAAGCCCTTGACCCCGTCTGGCGGGACGAGGTAGAGCATGTGAGCCACCGCCACTACTCCACCGGCTTTTATTTCGGTCAGCCGGGGCAGTATACCGAGCACTCCCGCTATATCCGGGACTGGCAGGTCTGCGCCCTGGTGGAGTACTGCGATCAGGACGGCAATGCCCACCTCTCACTGCGCAATAAATTTGCCGCAGGTGACGAGCTGGAGCTGGTGGGTCCCGACGTGCGCCCTGTGGCCTTTACCGTACCGGAAATGCGTGACGCTGACGGGCTGACCGTCAGCGAGGTGCGCAAGCCGGAGATGAAGTTTACCATGAAGCTCCCCTGCCGGGTGCCGCCCCTGTCCCTCCTGCGCCGCCCTGTCAAAAAGTAAGAGAAGAACGGCACCCTCGCCGTTGCGACACGATGTATCGTGTCCCTACACGATAACCGAGTAGGGGGCAGTGCCCTCATCGACCCGTGTTCCACCGTCCACGCAGGGCGGGGGCGTGCTCCCGCCGCCGCTGCGTCGTCCCCCCTAGCCTGACCAGTGTAATCCGAACCCGGTCCAACTGGGCAAATTTGTGCCAA
>CAZDDZ010000149.1:0-3008 GCA_964504285.1 uncultured Pseudoflavonifractor sp. | reverse complement strand
CCTTGCCGCCGCCGATGGGCAGGCCGGTGAGGGAGTTTTTGAAAATCTGCTCAAAGCCCAGGAACTTCATAATGCTCTGATTGACGCTGGGGTGGAAGCGCAGGCCGCCCTTGTAGGGGCCGATAGCGCTGTTAAACTGTACACGGAAGCCGCGGTTAATCTGATACTGGCCCTGATCGTCCACCCAGGGCACTCGGAAAGAAATGATGCGCTCGGGCTCTACCAGACGCTCCAGGAGCTTTACGTTGCGATACTCCGGACGACGCTCCAGTACGGGACGGAGGGAACTTAGAACCTCGGTGGCTGTCTGTAAGAACTCTGCCTCGTGCCCATCCCTTGCCTTAATGGCTGCCAATACTTGCTCTACATAATCCATGCCCATAGCCTCCCCTTAAATAAGTGATGCTTCATTATAAAATTAGTAGCGCCAGATGACAAGAAAAAAATGAAACTTTTTTTTCTAAACTTTCATAATTGGAGGTTTTCACAGTGAAAAAGCCGTGCGGCAACCTGTCATATGGAAGATTGGACAACGTGTCTTGCGCGGAGAGGATTATGAAGCGTAGGTCATATTGACAGAAAGATGGGATGCTGATATGCTGTCTAACATGCGCTATCCTTGACAATTAGGCGAAAAACGGGTATTCTAAAAAAATATATTAGCAAGCCTGATTTTGATAGCAATACCGGCTGATATACGGGAAAGAAGGAAAGGTGGAGAACGCATGGCGAACATTATTCGGAAAAAAGACCTCAATCCCAGCGTGACCCTGCTGGAAGTCGAGGCGCCCCGCATTGCTAAGAAGGCACTGCCCGGGCAGTTTATTATCCTGCGTCTGGATGAAGAAGGGGAGCGGATTCCTCTGACCATCGCAGACTATGACCGGGAAAAAGGGACTATTACAATCATCTTCCAGAAGGTGGGGCTCACCACCAATCTGCTGGGTGACTTGGACGCAGGCGACAGCATCCTGGATTTTGTCGGCCCTCTGGGCGTGCCTACTCATATTGAGGAGGGCGTCAAGAAAATCTGCGTAGTGGGCGGCGGCGTAGGCTGCGCTATTGCCTATCCTCAGGCGAAGTTCCTGCACAGCGCCGGCTACGAGGTGGATGTAATCGCCGGCTTCCGCTCTAAGGACATTGTTATTCTGGAGGAGGAGTTTAAGGCTGCCTCCACTCATTTCTACCTCACCACCGACGATGGTACTTACGGCGAGAAGGGTTTTGTTACCGACAAGCTCAAGGGACTTATTGACGGCGGTCAGAACTACGACCTGGTCATCGCCATCGGCCCCATTCCCATGATGAAGTTTGTCTCCAAGACCACGGAGCCTTATGGCATTCATACCCTGGTATCTCTTAACCCCATCATGGTGGACGGCACCGGCATGTGCGGCGGCTGCCGCGTTACCGTGGGCGGCAAGATGAAGTTTGCCTGTGTGGATGGCCCCGACTTTGACGGCCATCAGGTGGATTACGACGAGCTTATGAACCGCAACGCCCTCTACCGTGACCAGGAGGCCGAGGCAAAAACCTGCCACGACTGCCGCCTGGAAAAGCTGGGCAAGAAGCTGATTAAGTAAGGGGGAGGGACTAACCATGCCGAATATGACAATGACAAAGGCGCCCATGCCCGAGCAGGACGCCAAGGAGCGCAGCCGCAACTTCCTGGAGGTCACCACCGGCTACACCAAGGAGACCGCCATGGAGGAGGCCGCCCGCTGCATTCAGTGCAAGAACCCCGCCTGTGTTTCCGGCTGCCCGGTAAACATTCACATTCCCGAATTTATCGCCAAGGTGGCCGAGGGTGACTTTGCTGCCGCCTATGAGGTGATTTCCGACACCAACGCCCTGCCTGCTATTTCCGGCCGCGTCTGCCCTCAGGAGACCCAGTGCGAGGCCAAGTGTGTCCGAGGCATCAAGGGTGAGCCCGTGGCCATCGGCCGTCTGGAGCGCTTTGTAGCCGACTGGTACCGCGAGAACGTGAACACGCAGCCCAAGAAGCCTGCCTCCAACGGCCATCGGGTTGCCGTGGTGGGTTCGGGCCCTGCCGGTCTCACCTGTGCAGCCGATCTGGCAAAGCTCGGCTACGCCGTGACCATTTTTGAGGCGTTCCACATTGCGGGCGGTGTGCTGGTGTACGGCATTCCCGAGTTCCGTCTGCCCAAGGCACTGGTGCAGGGCGAGGTGGACAAGCTCAAGGCCCTGGGTGTTACTCTGGAGACTAACGCCGTAGTGGGTAAGACGACCTCTATTGATGAGCTCTTTGAAGAGGGCTACGAGTCTGTGTTTATCGGCTCGGGTGCGGGTCTGCCTATGTTTATGGATATCCCCGGCGAAGGTTTCTCCGGCGTGTATTCCGCCAACGAGTATCTCACGCGTGTAAACCTGATGAAGGCCTACCGCGAGGGATATGACACCCCCATTAAGAAGTGCAAGAGTGTCGCTGTGGTTGGCGGCGGCAACGTGGCCATGGACGCCGCCCGCTGTGCCAAGCGCCTGGGCGCTGAGGTGCATGTGGTCTACCGCCGCAGCGAGGCCGAAATGCCCGCCCGCTTGGAGGAGGTTCACCACGCCAAGGAGGAGGGCATCCACTTTGACCTGCTCACCAACCCCACCAAGATTATTGGTGCCGAGGGCAAGGTTGTTGGTATGGAGTGTGTCCGCATGGAGCTGGGCGAGCCCGATGCTTCCGGTCGCCGCCGTCCTGTGGCGGTTGCGGGCAGCGAGTTCGTGCTGGACGTGGACGCTGTCATCATGAGCCTGGGCACCAGCCCCAACCCCCTCATCCGCTCCACCACCCCCGGCCTGGAGGCTAACAAGTGGGGCTGCCTGGTGGTCAATGAGGACGATGGCGTTACTACCACCCGCGAGGGCGTGTTTGCCGGCGGAGACGCTGTTACCGGCGCGGCCACCGTCATTCTGGCCATGGGCGCCGGCAAGACGGCCGCCGAGAAAATTCACGCTTATATTTCCGGCAAGTAAATACATAATTATGGGGGGGGGGC
>CAZDDZ010000148.1:0-3129 GCA_964504285.1 uncultured Pseudoflavonifractor sp. | reverse complement strand
GTCGCCAGTCTGCGGGCGGGTTCCTGCACGCGAAAGCGGGGCTCCGCCCCCCTTTCACACGATCCCCCCGCTCAAAAATCTCAGTCTTTTGACATCCTATTTCAAAATAGCAGCGTGTCGAAAGCTTTTATAAAAGGTTTTTTGACGACCCCGGAGCCAGGTCTTGAACAGGACGCATTTTTTCGGTATAATAACTGCAAGGCAGCGATTATACCAGCGCGTGGGCACGCAGTGCCTACGCGCTGGGATTTTGGCTCTCGGCCGGGATACGCCGAGGGAGGATATTTGGGAGTGTGGGCCATGAAAAAATATTTGGGGATTGACTTGGGCGGCATTAACGTAGCGGCGGCTGTGGTGGATGAGGAGGGGCACATTCTCTCACGGGGCCGTCTCTCCACTCCGCGGGGAGCCGAGGCAGTGGCGGCCGCCATGGCTGAGGCCGCTCGGCAGGCAGTGGAAAACGCCCATTGCGGTATGGACGATATTACCTCGGTAGGCATTGGTTCTCCCGGCACCATTGACCCCGTAGCGGGGGTGGTGGAATACTGGTCGAATCTGGACTTTCACCATGTGCCACTGGTAGACATGGTTTCCGAACGGCTGGGCTGCCCCGCTGTCATTGAAAACGATGCCAATGCAGCCGCTTTGGGCGAATATGCCGCCGGAGCGGGTAAGGGCAGCTCCTCTATGGTAGCCATTACTCTGGGTACCGGCGTTGGCGGCGGCGCGGTGCTGGACGGTAAGCTCTACACCGGGTTTAATTATGCCGGTATGGAGGCCGGGCATTTCGTCATTGAGTACAACGGGCGGCTGTGTACCTGCGGCAGACGGGGCTGCTTTGAGACTTACGCCTCTGCCACAGCCATTATTAAGCGTGCGCGGGAGCGTATGGAGGGAAGCAGGGAGTCCCTGCTGTGGAAGCTCACCGACGGCAGCCCGGAGAAGCTGGAGGCCCGCACCGTCTTTGACGCGGCAGCCCAGAGCGACCTGCTGGCCCGGGAACTGGTGGAGGAGTACGAGAGCTACTTGGCCTGCGGCATTACCAGTCTCATTAACATTTTTCAGCCCGAGGTATTCTGTGTAGGCGGCGGCGTGGCCGGGGCGGGGGAGACCCTGCTGGCACCTGTCCGTACGATTCTGGATCGAGAGGACTACGCACGGGACAGCAAGCATCGCACTAAGCTTACTCTGGCCCAGTTGGGCAACGATGCCGGTATCATTGGTGCGGCACTGCTGACAAAATTTAGATAAACCCCAAAACACCCCCGGTTGTAGCATCATAAAGCTACAACCGGGGGTGTTTTATAGAATCTAGGTATAAATGCAGGTCCTTAGTTTTTCAGGCTCTGCATGGGGGCGGGGATGCGGCCGCCCCGGGCGATAAAGTCGGCGCTGGAGAAGGGGTGGACAGGCATGACCGGGGCCGAGCCCAGCAGGCCGCCGAACTCCACCAGACCGCCCACCTCCATGCCGGGGGCGGGGATAATGCGCACGGCGGTGGTCTTGGTATTGACCATGCCGATAGCGGCCTCGTCGGCGATGATGGCGGAAATGGTCTCGGCGGTGGTATCGCCGGGGACGGCAATCATGTCAAGACCCACCGAGCACACGCAGGTCATAGCCTCCAGCTTGTCCAGCGTCAACGCGCCGGAAGCGGCGGCGGCAATCATGCCCTCGTCCTCGCTGACCGGAATGAACGCGCCGGACAGACCACCCACATGGGAGGAGGCCATGACCCCGCCCTTCTTCACCGCGTCATTGAGAAGGGCCAGCGCGGCGGTGGTGCCGTGGGTGCCGCAGACTTCCAGACCCATTTCCTCCAGAATCCGGGCCACACTATCCCCCACGGCGGGGGTAGGGGCCAGGGAGAGGTCTACAATGCCAAAAGGCATATCCAGGCGGCGTGAGGCTTCCTGCGCAACCAGCTGACCCATGCGGGTCACACGGAAGGCAGTCTTTTTAATGGTTTCGGCCACCACGTCAAAGGGCTGACCCTTCACGGCTTTCAGAGCACAATGCACCACGCCGGGGCCGGAAACACCCACGTTGATCACGCTGTCGCCCTCGCCCACACCGTGGAACGCACCCGCCATAAAGGGGTTGTCCTCCACTGCATTGCAGAAAATAACCAGCTTGGCGCAGCCAAAGCCGCCACGGTCGGTTGTGCGCTCCGCTGTGGCCTTGACAATGCGGCCCATCTCAGCTACCGCGTCCATGTTAATACCCGCCTTGGTGGAGCCGATGTTTACCGAGGAGCAGACAAAGTCGGTGACGGCAAGAGCCTCGGGAATGGAGGCAATCAGCTTACGGTCGCCGTCGGTATAGCCCTTTTGCACCAGTGCGGAAAAACCGCCGATGAAATTTACACCGCAGGTCTTGGCGGCCTTGTCCAGCGCCTGGGCAAAGGGAACGTAGTCATTGCATACAGAAGCTCCGGCCACCAGTGCCATAGGGGTCACCGAAATACGCTTGTTCACAATGGGAATGCCGAATTCTTTTTCAATGTCCTCGCCGGTTTTGACCAAATGTTCAGCCTTGCGGGTAATTTTTTCATAAATCTTCCGGCAGGCGGCCTGGGGGTCGGGATCGCAGCAGTCCAGCAGTGAAATACCCATGGTGATGGTGCGCACATCCAGGTGCTGCTGGTCAATCATATTCAGGGTATCGGAAATTTCCTTATGGTTTAACATATCCTCACCCCTTAAATACGATGCATGGCGATGAACAAATCCTCGCGCTGGGCGTGAATGGCCAGACCCAGCTTGGTGCCGGCCTCCTCCAGGGCGACGGTGAGCTCGGCGAAGGGGATGTCGGCCTTCTCCACATCCACCAGCATAGTCATGGTGAAATAGCCTTGAAGAATGGTCTGGCTGATGTCCAGTACATTGACGTTGTGCAGGGTAAGGAATGTGCAGACGGTGGCAATAATGCCCACCTGGTCTTTGCCGTTGACGGTAACAATAGCACGCATAGGGGATACCTCCAATCAAAAATAGGAAATGCGAACGGCCCAAGGCCGCTTGTTGGTGTCGGGGTGTCACGCTCCCGTTGGGCGCATGGCCGGGTCGATAAGTCATCACTGCGCGAAAAATGCCTTGGGCTTCGCCCAACTGTTTTTTCGTCTCCGTG
>CAZDDZ010000147.1:0-3273 GCA_964504285.1 uncultured Pseudoflavonifractor sp. | reverse complement strand
TAAAAATGACACAAGTGAAATTTGTGTATATATTTAGACTGAGAAAGGGAGCGGCGCGCGACGTTTCCTACGCATTTTAATGAAGGAAGTGAGATGTGTGTCAGAACGAGATAAAAATACCGCGGTGGAATACCGTGATTACGGTATCGACGAATATGTCCCAATGGAAGCGCGCTACTATGGCGTCAAGGAGATGGCGTCCGTTTGGATCTGTGCCAATGCAAACCCAACATCCTGGTATATGGGTACCATGATTGGTGCGTTGGGGTTGGGGGGAGCATTTTTTTCCGCAATTATTGGAAATCCGATAGTTTACATCATTCTGGCTCTTGTAGGCCTAATGGGCTTTCGTGTCGCATCCAGCACCATGGGTCTGGCTCGTGTGCCATTCGGAATTGTGGGTAGTAAGTTGCCCTCCTTTATCAATGCCCTTCAGTTTGTGGGCTGGTGCGGCGTAAATACTTATATTGCGGCCATTCCGCTGGCCAGTCTGCTCTCGGTAGTTACCGGGGCTGACCCATACTCAAAGCCGATGATTGCCATCTCAGTGGTTATCATTATTGCCATAACAAGCGTGATTGCTATTTACGGCGGTGCAAAGCTTATCGGTATTGCTCAAAACATCGCAGTAATTTGCCTGATTGTACTGAGTGTTTGGATTACAATACAGGTATTTCGCACATTTTCCTTTCGAGACATTGCCGACTGGAACCTGAGCGATCAAACTGCCAACGAGCAATGGGCGATGCCCTTCGGTTCGGCAATCGACTCCTTTGCTGCCTTTGGGTTTGCATGGGTAATGGCAGTAGCGGATTATACCCGCTACACCAAAAGCAAGGCGGCTGCAACCACTGCGCCTCTGCTGGGCGCCGCTTTTGGAATGCTGTGGTTCTGCATGATCGGCGCGGTTAGCGCTATTGCTGTGGCAGTTCTCTCTGGCGGCGTATTTGATCCCTTTGCCGCTGATTTAAGCTACATCTGCTCTTCTCTGGGGATGGGTCAAATTGCAAACGTGCTCATTGTGGTCTCCACCATTGCCGTCAACATGATTAATGTTTACTCGGGTGGCTTTTCCACAGCCAATGTAAGTAGCCGTATTTCTCCCAAGCGATCCATGATGGTCATTGCCATTGGTTCGGTCATCTTGGCACTGACGCCCCTGTTCTTCGGCAGTTTTCTGGATACCTTCCAGGTGTTTCTGGGTTACTTAGGCGCGGTATTCCCGCCCTGTATTGCCATTCTTGTGGTAGACTACTACCTCATTCGCAAGGGCAAATATGACATTAGCCAGTTTAGTAAGGAAAACGGTCCATATTGGTACAAAAAGGGTATTAACCCTATTGCAATCGGCAGTTTTTTATTGGGTGTAGGGGCCTACTTTGTAGGGCTGTGTCTGGCGCCTGTCATGGCTTCTATTGGGGCGGTATTTTTCTGCTTTTTGGTAACGGGAATTGTGTATTATCTGCTGGTAAAGTTTTTTGACCATCGGACGAAAGCAGCAAAGGAGGGGGGGTAATCAATGTGCTTTTCCATTATTGTAGGGAAAAAAGCCAGTGCCACAGGTGCTGTGTTGATGGCCGCCAATGATGATTGGCCGGGCTGCCCCGGGCGGGTGCTCCATACCCCGCCTATGCACCACATGCCGGAGGAGTCCTTCCTAACTGTAAAGGAGGCTTCTATTCCTCAAGTGCCTGAAACCTTCGGCTACACCTACTCTGCTGCTGCCTATGAAACGGGAACGCGGCCAGTGTCCTGGGCCGACGGGGTGAACGACAGACAGGTGGCGGTCTCCATGCAGGGCGTGTATGCTTTTCACAATTGCCAGACCGAAAAAGATCTGCTGGAAGCAGACGATCTGGTGATTTTAATGCTGGAGCGCGGAAAAACCGCCCGGGAGGCCATTAATTTGGCTGGGGAACTGATTTCCGAATATGGGTTTACCGTCTCCTCTATTGAAGGTGCCGAGGGCACGGTGTGTATGGCGGTGGCCGATCCAGAGGAGGGCTTTTTTCTGGAGCTGGGGCCCGGCGGCTATTGGGCTGCCCGTCGCGTAGAGGATGACCGCGCGGAGTGCAGACCCAACTGCTTTGGCATTGGTGTAATTGATTTTAAAGACACAGAGCGGTTCCTTTGCTCGCCCGGGCTGGAGGACTTGGCCATGGCGCGGGGACATAAAGCCGGTGAGCCACTGAATTTTGCAAAGTGCTTTGGTGGAGATGTAGCTCAACTTAATGAAAAGTACGGTGGCGCGCTCAATCCAGTGAACACCCTGCGGAAGTGGGCCGTAATCAACCGCTTGAGCGGATTGGACCTGCCGCTGGATACCCAGACATACGACTGCGTACCTGCAGAGCCGGTCACGGTAGAAAGTTTAATGGAGTTAATGCGGGACAGCCTTTGTGGAACCCAATATGACCTGGCTGTGGCACCCGAAGCTGGGCCGCACCAAAATCCGTTTTGGATGGAAATTAGCACTAGTATTGCCCAGGGGGGAACCGTGGTTTGTATGCTGGTGGAGTTTTCACGCCGTATCCCCACGGAGTTGGGGGGAATTGCGTGGTTTGCTTACGGAAACGTTCGCCTTTCCCCATTTGTGCCCTGTTATACCGGCGGCAGGGGCCTGCCGGAGGCCTATCAAATCGGTGAGTGCGGTGATTTTAACCTTGGAGCTGCCTGGTGGGCCTTTGAGGATGTGGCGGAGGTTTGCTATCGAAATTACGAGACCATTGCCGCCCGAGAGGTCATTCCTATTTATACCGCGCTGGAGAGGGCGTTCCGGGACGGCATTTCGGCACTGGAGCAGGAGGTTTTGTCTCGCTGCGGACTGGATATATCTGCTGCGCAGGCGCAGCTACAGCGGCAGACCGACGATTATGCGGTTAAGGTACTGGAAACCGCTGTGACTCTGGGTCGCCGTCTTAAAGGAAAGTACCTTTGTAATACTGTATTATCGTGGTTATAAAACGTGTAGTATAATAGCCTACACAAACGGTGCGGCGGAGCACTCTCAAAAGGTGGTTTCGCCGTACCGTTTTATAGCTGCATTTTTTCGCTAAGAATAAAGCGGAAAAGTGTTGACAAATAACGCGTGTACCGCTATAATAATCAAGCGGCCTTTCATTGGGCCGCATTCATGCGGATGTGCTGGAACTGGTAGACTGGCTAGCTTGAGGTGCTAGTGTGTTATGCACGTGCGGGTTCGAGTCCCGCCATCCGCACCATAATTAAAGCCTGAAAAAGATGTCCTGCGGTGAAAACCGCAGGACATCAGGC
>CAZDDZ010000146.1:0-3280 GCA_964504285.1 uncultured Pseudoflavonifractor sp. | reverse complement strand
AGCAGTTTTTCTACAAGTATCAAGCGGTAATCACATTGTGATTACCGCTTTTTGCTTTATAAACTTAGTCTGCCAGGTATTTTTTTACCAGCTCCTGCAGCAGCTCATCCCGATCCAAACGGCGAATGAGCGTGCGGGCGTTGTTATAATTAGTAATATAGGTGGGATCCTCGGATAGGATATAACCCACAATTTGATTAATGGGATTGTAACCCTTTTCCTGTAAGGAGTTGTAGACGGAAGTTAAAATGTCCTTAATCTCCTGATCCTTTTCATAGTTGAGACTAAATTTTCTGGTAAAGTCCATGTCCATGCGGTCACACCTCCCAAATGATGAATCTGTTACATATTGTAACCGAAATTGTTCAGGGTGTAAAGGGGCGAGTGAAAATATTTATGAAGAATTAACATCTGACCGGGAGCTTACCGCAGAACCGCGCCCAGCTCCTGCTCCAGCAGAGCCAAAACGGACGCCACATCCTCGTCGGCTTCGGCAGCGGTGAGGCTGCGGTCGTCGGCACGGAGGGTCAGGTTAAAGGCCACACTCTTTTTGCCTGCGGGAATGGGAGTGCCGGTGTAGATGTCAAAAAGCTCAATTTCCTGAATGAGTCCCTTAGCGCCACGGCGGATGCAGTCCTCCAGCATGGCCACCGTAACGCTGCCGTCACAGACCACGGCAATGTCCCGTGTCATGCTGGGGAAGCGGGGCAGGGGGGTGTACTGAGCGGCGGGGCCGCGGGAAGTCCACAGGCCATCAAAGGAGATTTCGGCGCAGTAAATGTCCTCGTCCACGCCGTAATTGCGGCAGACCATGGGGTGAATTTGGCCAAACACGCCGATTTCCTTGCCGCCTGCCAGCACCCTGGCACAGCGACCGGGGTGATAGGAGGGGTTATCACTGACCGCCTCATAGGAAACGCCCTCTATGCGCAGAGATGCGAGAAGCCCCTCCACAGCGCCCTTCATGGTGAAGAAGTCCATGCCGCCGTAAGCGCCCAGGGAGAGAACCTTGGGCTCGTGGGCAAGCCCGTCCTCCTTGGGGAAGTAGGTGCGGCCCAGCTCGTAGAGACGGGCGGACTTGTTGCGGAAATTATAGTTGCGGGAGAGGATTTCCAGCATGGAGGGGAGCACGGTGGTACGCATAATGGAGGTATCCTCGCCCAGAGGGTTCATAATTTTCAGGGAGCTGCGCAGGGGGGAGTCCTGGGGCAGACGAATTTTATCGTAGTAGGTGGGGGAGATGAAGGAATAGGTGATAATCTCACTGTATCCCATGCTCCGGCAAAGCGCGCCAAGGCTGCGTTCCACCTCCTCCTTGGGGGAAAAGCCGCCCAGGGTGGTGTCGCCCCGCATAAGGGTGGTGGGAATGTTGTTGTAGCCGTGGAAGCGGGCGACCTCCTCTGCCAGATCAGAGAAGTGCACCACGTCGGCGCGCCAGGAGGGGACAGTTACGTCGTCGCCCTCCACAGTAAAGCCGATAGAACGAAGGATGGAGACCATCTCGTCGGCGGCAATGTCGGTGCCCAGCAGGGCGTTAATTTTATCGGCGCGCAGCTTGAGCGTGGTGGGGTGGGGGACATAGTTGAGAATGTCGATAACCCCCTCTACCACCTGACCGGCGCCCAGCAGTTCCACCAGCTCGCAGGCGCGGTCTACGGCGGGGAGGGTGTTCATGGGGTCGAGACCCTTCTCAAATTTGGCGCTGGCCTCGGTACGCATACCAAGCGCCAGGGCGGCCTTTCGAATGGCGGTGCCATTAAAGTTAGCGGATTCAAAGACCACGTCCACGGTATCCGAGACGATTTCGCTGTTTTCACCGCCCATAATACCGGCCAGACCCACAGCGCGGGTCTCGTCGGCAATCACCAGCATCTCGCTTGTGAGCTTGCGCACGCCGCCATCCAGGGTAGTCAGCTCCTCGCCGTCTCGGGCACGGCGCACTACAATTTTGCCGCCCTTTACATAGCGGTAGTCAAAGGCGTGCATGGGCTGGCCATACTCCAGCATGACATAATTGGTAATGTCCACAATGTTGTTAATGGGGCGCACGCCGGAGGCGCGGAGCCGATCCCGCATCCACTTGGGGGAGGGGGCAATCTTCACATTGCGCACCATGCGGGCGGTATACCGGGGGCAGAGGTCGGCGTCGGGCGTCTCCACGTCCAAAAGCTCCATGAGGTTGCCTGTGCCTTCGGCCTTCACCACGGGTGTGTGGAGCGTCAGGGGGCTATCAAAGGTGGCTGCCGCCTCTCTAGCCAGACCGATTACAGAAAGGCAGTCGGGGCGGTTGGGCGTGATTTCAAACTCTACCACATGGTCACAGAGCCCAAGTGCGGCGGTAATGTCAACGCCGGGAGTCAGCTTGCCCGCCAAATCGGGGTCGCAGCCGAGCACAAAAATACCGTCCTCAATGGCGTAGGGGAAATCGTGGAGGGTAAGCCCCAGCTCCTTGAGGGAGCAGAGCATTCCGCAGCTCTCCACCCCGCGCAGCTTCCCCGCGGTAATGTGCACGCCTCCGGCCAGCCAAGAGTCGTCCATAGCCACAGGCACAAAATCTCCCTCACAAAGATTCTGCGCACCGGTGACAATTTGGATGGGAGCGGACTGCCCAACTTCGATTTGGCAAATCCACATATGGTCGGAGTCGGGATGGCGCTCCAGCTTGAGCACCTGACCCACTACTACGTTCTTTAATTCCTCGCCCAGAATCTCGGTAACCTCCACCTTAGAGCCGGAGAGGGTCATAGCCTCGGCAAATTCTTTATCGTTAGCGTGGACGGAGACAAACTCATCCAGCCATGTTCTGCTTAAATTCATTGTGTTTCTCTCCTTTGATTAAAATTGAGACAGGAAACGCATATCGTTTTCAAAAATCAGCCGCAGGTCGGCGATTTTAAACCGGCGCATGGCAATGCGCTCCAGCCCCAGACCAAAGGCCCAGCCGGAATAAACCTCGGTGTCGATGCCAGACATCTCCAGAACCTTGGGGTGTACCATACCCGCGCCCAAAATCTCAATCCAGCCCTCGCCCTTACAGGTGGGACAGCCTACACCGCCGCACTTGTGGCACTGTACATCCATCTCGCAGGAGGGCTCGGTAAAGGGGAAGTGGTGGGGACGGAAACGGGTAACGGTGCCCTTGCCGTAGAGCTTTTCCATGACGGTGTTCAGTGTACCCTTGAGGTCGGCCATGGTGATGCCCTTGTCAATGACCAGACCCTCCACCTGGTGGAACATGGGGGAGTGGGTGGCGTCCACCTCGTCCTTGCGGTAGACGCGG
>CAZDDZ010000145.1:0-3329 GCA_964504285.1 uncultured Pseudoflavonifractor sp. | reverse complement strand
TGGAGCGGGACATCGAAAACCGCTGCCTGCGGCTTTTGCTCCAGCAGCAGCCTGTGGCCCGGGATTTACGCACCATTTCGGCGGCGCTGAAAATGGTGACCGACCTCCAGCGCATCGGTGACCAGTGCGCCAACATCGCCGAGATTTCCCTCCTGCTTAAGGGGCAGGAGAAAAACGCCACCTTCCATGACATTCGCACTATGGCGCAAAAGGCGGGCATTATGGTCAAGCGGGCCATTTTTGCCTATGCCAACCGGGATACCGATGCTGCCAGGGCCGTGGTAGAACTGGACGACGGGGTGGACACCCTCTTTGGGCAGATCAAGCACGAGCTGGTGGGGCTGATTGCCAATAACCGGGACGAGGCAGACCAGGCCATTGACCTGATTATTATCGCCAAGTATTTGGAGCGCATTGCCGACCACGCCGTCAATATTGCCCAGTGGGCGGTCTACTGCGTCACCGGCGATTTGGCGGTTAAGGCATGAGTCAAGCACCCCTATACGCTTCGGCCGCGTTTTTCCCGCATGAGAGGAGGCACGAGATATGGCACAATCTATATTAGTAGTGGAGGATGACGAGAGTATCCGGGAAATGCTTCGCTACTACTTTAAATCGGTGGGCTACGAGGTGCGCAGCTACGAGTCCGGTGAAAACATGTTTAAGGGAGAAGCGGAGGAGAGCTGCCCCACCCTGGCTATATTGGACATTATGCTTCCCGGCATGGACGGACTGGAAATTTTACGCCGCCTGCGCTCCGACAGGGAGCGCTGCAAAATGCCTGTCATTCTCCTCACCGCCCGCACCTCCGAGATGGACAGAGTTACCGGGCTGGAGTCCGGGGCTGACGACTATGTGGTCAAGCCCTTTGGTATTATGGAGCTCCAGGCCAGGGTGAAGGCTGTCCTTCGACGGGCCTATCCTCAGGGTGAGGAGCGGCAGCTGCGGTGCGGTGATTTAGAAATTGATCCTGCTGCCCGGGTAGTGAAAAAAAGCGGCGAGAGCGTGGAGCTCACCTTTAAGGAGTTCGAACTGCTCCGCCTGCTGATGAGCCACCGGGGGGTGGCCCTCACTCGGGACGAGATTCTCCAGGCCGTATGGGATTACGATTATACCGGTGAAACCCGCACGGTGGACATGCACATTAAAACTCTCCGCCAAAAGCTGGGGGAGGAGTACATTACGACCATCCGGGGCGTGGGATATAAGATGAATTAGAGCGTATCTGAAAAGCATCAAAACGCCCATAAACTTGTCTTTTTCCGTCATGGCCGCGCCAATTTTCCTTGCCATACGTCAGTATGGCTGCAAAAAATCGGATTACGCTGGTCAGGCTAGGACACGCCCTGTGCCACTGACAAACAAGGTGTTTCGTGTGGTTCATTTTTCTTTTTTCACTTTTCATTAAACTGGGGTGTTAACTTTGAAGAAACGCTTAATTGGCGCAACGCTTTTGACGGTGCTGGCGGCGCTTTTGGTTTCCAGCGTGATGAGCGTATGGGTCGTCCACCAGCGTGAGATGGCGGCTGCCCGACAGAATCTGCGGGAACTTTTAATTCTAATGGACGCCCAGAGCGCCATTACCGACCCCCAGGGGGTGGCTGCCCAGTTTGCCCAAGCTGCACCCGATAAGCGGCTGACCATTGTGGACGTGGACGGCACCGTCCTCGCGGACACCGAGGTAAACCCTGCCGCCATGGAGAATCATGCAGACCGCAGCGAGGTGCAGGCCGCATCCGCCGCAGGCTGGGGGGAGACCATTCGCTCCTCCGAGACGGTGGGCACCAAGATGTTCTATGTGGCTAAGCGCTTTGCCGACGGTATGGTGGGGCGGGCCAGCATGCCAATCTCGTCCATCGATAGCTTGGTGCGTGGGAGCGTGGGCGGTCTGCTCATTGCCGTGATTGTGGGTCTGGTGCTGGCGCTGGCGCTCACCAACTACATGTCCAAGCTGGTGCTGCGCCCCTTAAACTCGGTCAGCGGTGCGCTCCAGGGAGTGTTGGATGGCAATCAGGAGCAGGTGGCACTCTCCGAATACGAGACCGATGATGAGGTGCGCCCCCTGCTGCGCTACATCGACAAGCTGGTGGAGCGTCTGGGCAGCTACATTGAGGGGATTCGAGCCGAGCGGGACAAGGTCAGCCTGATTTTGGAGTGCATGGAGGAGGGGCTTATCCTTCTGGATAAGGACGGCAATGTGCTGGCGCTTAACGACGCGGCGCGGCGGTTCTTTTCTCTGCCGGAGGGCGCTGACGGTTCCGGCGTGCTGCTGCTCACCCGCTCCCGCCGTCTGCGGGAGGCCCTTCATAAGGTGCAGACCGGGCACGACTCGGTGATGCTGGACATGGACGAGCCCGCCTTTGGGGGCAAGAGCCTGCGTATGTTCCTTACCCCTGTGTCCGGGCGGCAGTTTGAGGGGGAGACAGTGGGCTGCTCCATCCTCATTTCCGACGTGACCGAGCTTCGGCGGGCCGAGGGCATCCGCAGTGAATTTACCGCCAATGTCTCCCACGAGCTGAAAACCCCTCTCACCAGTATCAAGGGCTTTACCGATATGCTCTCAAGCGGTATGGTGCGCAGCCACGAGGATCAAAAGCGGTTCCTGACCATGATCGGGGTAGAGGTCGACCGTCTCATTGACCTGATTAACGACATTTTAAAGCTTTCCGAGCTGGAGAGCGTGGCCATTGAGCAGTGCGAGGAGCGTTCTGACGTACTATCCGCCGCCCAGGCTGCCCGGGAGCTTCTGATGCCCACCGCAAAGGAGGCCGGAGTTACCTTAACGGTGGAGGGAGTCACCGCTCAGGCCAACATTCCGGATGCGCGTCTCAAGGAGCTGCTGCTTAACCTAATGGAAAACGGTGTGAAGTACAACGAGCCGGGTGGCCGGGTGGACGTGAAAATTTCCTCGGCGGCGGGCAAGGTCACAGTAGCGGTGGCCGACACCGGCATTGGCATCCCGGAGGAGGCCAGACAGCGGGTTTTCGAGCGCTTTTACCGGGTGGATAAGGGCCGGGCAAAAAAGAATGGCGGCACCGGTCTGGGGCTGGCTATCGTCAAGCATATGGTACAGCTCTACGGCGGCACAATGTCCCTGGAAAGCGAGCTGGGCAAGGGCAGCACCTTTACCATTACCCTGCCCCAGGCGAAATAGGGTTTAGAGCGTATCTGAAAAGTTGCTGTGTCTGGATTTTTGTCAAAAGGACGGATGCATGGACTTTTCAGAAACGCTCTAGGTATAAAGAGCGGCTGTCTCACAAATTGAGACAGCCGCTCAGACTGTCGACAAAGTCGCCAGTCTGCGGGCGGGTTCCTGCACGCGAAAGCGG
>CAZDDZ010000144.1:0-3397 GCA_964504285.1 uncultured Pseudoflavonifractor sp. | reverse complement strand
GGCACGGAGACGAAAAAACAGTTGGGCGAAGCCCAAGGCATTTTTCGCGCAGTGATGGCTTATCGACCCGCCCATGCGCCCAACGGGAGCGTGACACAGAAGCGCTCCCGCAGGCGCATAGGGGAGCTAACGACGGAGCGGAGCGAAAAAGCGCAGGGTATTGATCCCGACGAGGGAGGCCCACCCCGCAGAACAGGGGCTTGCTTCTGCCGCGCGGCAGGGCACACAGTGACAAAAATGGCGCCCCGTTCCGCACATCTCCTCTTGACGGCAGGCTGTCATTCCCTTATACTAAAAAGGCTCGGAGGTCAAGCGGCCTCCCTATGCCTGAAGGCATACCACACTACTGGTATGTCTTTTTTTGCTGCTCTAGGAGGACATTATGACATTACAAACCTTTTTTACCGACCATCCAAAGGCCGCAGTGGCCTTTTCAGGGGGCGTGGACTCGGCCTTTCTTCTCTTTTCGGCCAAGGAGTACGGCTGCGATGTGCACGCTTACTACGTCCACTCGGCCTTTCAGCCAGCCTTTGAGCTGGCCGACGCCCAGCGGCTGGCCGGTGAGCTGGACGTGCCCATGACCGTGATTGAGGCCGACATTCTCTCCCACCCCGCCGTGGCGGCCAACCCCCAGAACCGCTGCTACCACTGCAAGACCGCCCTCTTTACATTGCTTTGGAGCACTGCCCGCGCAGACGGCTACTCCCTTTTGCTGGACGGTACCAACGCCTCGGACGATGCCAGAGACCGCCCCGGTATGAAGGCGCTCCGCGAGCTAGAGGTACGCTCTCCCCTGCAAGAATGCGGCCTGACCAAATCCGAGGTGCGTCAGCTTTCGAAAAAGGCGGGGCTTTTTACCTGGGACAAGCCTGCCTATGCCTGCCTGGCCACCCGTATTCCCACCGGCACAGCCATTACTGCCGAGGATTTACGGCGGGTGGAGCAGGGGGAAACCGCCCTTTTTGAGCTGGGCTTTACCGACTTTCGGGTGCGGCTCTACGGAGAGGCCGCCCGTATTCAGCTTCCCCGGGCGCAGCTTGAACGGGCGCTTACGGTGCGGGAAGATATACTTGGGGCGCTCTCTCCCCTCTTCGGGGGCGTATTTCTGGATTTGGAGGGGCGATAAGGTGGAAAATAAGCACGATATTTTAGCCCTGCTGCGGCAGGTGCAGGCAGGAAACGCCACCCCGGAGGAGGCACTTTTGGAGCTCAAGCTCGCCCCCTTTGAGGATTTGGGCTACGCCAAGGTGGATTATCACCGCTCGGTGCGGCAGGGAGCCGCCGAGGTTATTTACGGCGCGGGGAAAACGCCGGAGCAAATTTCCGGCATTGTGGAAGCCATGCATGGGCGGGGCTGCGGCAACATTCTCATTACCCGCATTTCTCCGGAAGCGGCAGATTTTGTTTCCAAAACCTGCCCCCTGGACTATCACCCCGAGGGCAATTTGGCCATTGCCTGGCGGCGGGAGGACACCCCCGCCCGGGGGCACATCGTGGTCTGCTCCGGCGGCACCAGCGATATGGCGGTGTGCGAGGAAGCCGCCCTCACCGCCGAGGTGCTGGGCAATCGTGTCACCCGACTCTATGATGTTGGTGTTGCGGGTCTCCACCGGCTTTTAACCCGGCTGGACATTTTAATGACCGCCCGGTGTGTGGTAGCCGTGGCCGGCATGGAGGGGGCGCTGGCCAGCGTGGTGGGCGGTCTGGTGGACTGCCCCGTGGTGGCCGTCCCCACCAGTGTTGGCTACGGAGCAAATTTCGGCGGGCTGTCTGCCCTGCTGTCCATGCTCAACTCCTGCGCCAGCGGCGTGTCGGTAGTGAACATTGACAACGGCTTTGGGGCGGGGTATTTGGCCAGCATGATTAACCAGATGGAAAGCTATGGCTCTCCTCCCGCCTAGGCGGCTTTTCCGCCTTGCTCCACGTGAAAGAAAACCCTGACGGTTTCCTTTTTCCCTATCCCGCCCTTCGCCCCCTTTGGGTGGCGGACTCTTGACCCAAAATACAAAACACGGAGAATGCAAAATGAAAACACTTTACCTGGAATGTCATATGGGCGCGGCAGGAGACATGCTCCTGGCCGCCCTTTACGAGCTTTTGCCCGACAAGGAGGGTTTCCTTTCCACCATGAACGGCTTGGGTCTCCACGGCGTGCATATGGCGGCTAAAAATGTCTCCACCAAGGGCATCGCGGGCACCCACATGGAGGTGACTGTCCACGGTCACGAAGAGGATGATCATCACCACGACCACCAGGATCACCAGGATCACCAGGATCATCAGGATCACCATGAACACCACGACCATCACGAAAACCACGACCATCATCATCACCACCACGCCACTCCCGGCCACATTGGCGAAATGATTGACGCGCTTCCTCTCCCTGCCCAAGTGCTGACCCATGCTAAGGCGGTGTACGATGCAATTGCCGCCGCCGAGGCCAAGGCCCACGGCTGTGCACTTGGCGACGTTCATTTTCACGAGGTGGGGGCACTGGACGCTATTGCCGACGTAACCGGGGTGTGCTACGCCATGCATCTGCTGGGGGCAGAACAGATTATCTCCTCCCCCATCCATGTGGGTTGCGGGCAGGTGCGCTGCGCCCACGGCACAGTGCCGGTACCCGCCCCGGCTACTGCCCTTTTACTGGCAGGCGCGCCCATCTACGGCGGGGCTGTACAAGGCGAGCTGTGCACTCCGACCGGCGCCGCCCTGCTGACCCACTTTGTTCAGTCCTTCGGCCCCATGCCGGTGATGACGGTGCATCAAACCGGGTACGGCATCGGAAAAAAGGAGTTTGAAGCCGCCAACTGCGTGCGGGCCTTTTGGGGAGAAACCGCTTCGGAGCCGGACAGCCAAATCACCGAGCTGGTGTGCAATCTTGATGACATGACCCCGGAAGCAATGGCCTTTGCCTGTGCCCGTCTTTTAGAGGAGGGTGCACTGGATGTATACACCACCCCCGGCACTATGAAAAAGGGTAGGGCGGGACAGGTACTCACCGTCCTCTGCTCCCCCGAACGCCAGGAGCAAATGGCCCGTGCGGTGCTCCGTGAGACTGCTACTAACGGTCTGCGAGCACGCACCTGCACCAAGTATTTTATGGAACCCCGCATTGAAACCGCAGACACGCCTTACGGCCCCATTCGCGTAAAGATTGCTGAGGGCTGGGGCGCAACCCACCGCAAGCCTGAGTTTGAGGATGTACAGGCCGCAGCCAAAAAAGCCGGGATCCCGTTTCAGACAGTTTGGAACAAGGTTATTAACACATAAGCTAACCGCCCCCGCCAATCATGGCGGGGGCGGTTCAGACTGTCGACAAAGTCGCCAGTCTGAGGACGATTTCGGCAAAATGCCGAAATCGGTCGCCTGCGGGCGGGTTCCTGCACGCGAA
>CAZDDZ010000143.1:0-3526 GCA_964504285.1 uncultured Pseudoflavonifractor sp. | reverse complement strand
ACATACCTGGGCTTTGCCCTTCTGGTTATTACGGCAATTGTGCTCTACAAGACCCGGTTTGGTTTGCGGCTGCGGGCCTGCGGCGAGCACCCCCAGGCAGCCGACTCAGTGGGTATCAACGTCTACAAGATGCGCTATGCCGGTGTTATCATCTCCGGTGCGCTGGCCGGTATGGGAGGACTGATTTTTGTCATTCCCACCTCCACCAACTTTGACGCTACCGTCTCTGGCTACGGTTTCCTGGCGCTGGCCGTGCTTATCTTCGGTCAGTGGAAGCCTGCCCGCATCCTGTTCGCGGCGCTGTTCTTCGGCTTTATGAAAACGGTGGCCGCCACCTACTCCAGCATTCCTGTACTGGTGACACTCAACATTCCCAGCGATATTTATAAAATGATTCCCTACATTGCCACCCTGGTGGTGCTGGCCTTTACCTCCAAGAACTCGGCGGCCCCCAAGGCCGCGGGCGAACCCTACGATAAGGGCCTGCGCTGATTTGCCCTTATCATAGCAAAAGGAGCAGAGATTAACTAGGACATCTGTCATACCGGTAAAAAAGCTGCCGTTGCATTTTGCAACGGCAGCTTTTTTGTAGTCAGGCAAGCCAATTTTTTGCAGCCATACTGACATATAGCAAGGAAAATTGGCGCTTCCATGACGGAAAAAGACAAGTTTATGGGCGTTCTGATACTTTTCAGATACGCTCTAGATATCTTCAATATCAGCGGAAAGTGCCTCTAGCCCTGCCTGCCCGGTGACACGCCAGCGGGTGCCGTCCTTTTTAAGCAGCCCCCGCGCCTGAAAATCATGTACCACCCGCGAAAGCTGGCGGTAGCTTACCCCCAGCAGCTCGGCGGTACGGGTAAGGTTGGCGCTAAAAAGGTTGCCCTCGGAATAGCGGAGAATATAGGCTGCCATACGTGCTTCCAGCGGGAAAAGAAGGTTGTTGGCCGTATAGATGGACTGGGACGCCATTTGGAAGGAAAGCCGGGCCAGCGCATAACGCAAAAAGGCATTGTCCTGCCGCAGTGCGTCCAGGTGGGGCGGAATGGGAAGAAAGAGACAGAGGGCGCCGCCCTCCGCCGCTTGTAGGTCGGCAGTGGCCAGGGTGTTGCCCAGAGCAACCTCCACATCGCCGCAAATCAGGGTTTCAGGCTGCGCCCAGGTAATAATGTGAGTGCGCCCGTGTGGAGGTGTGAGTGAAATGGAGACGCTGCCTTCCAGTAAAAAGATGAGTCGGTCTACTGGCTCTTGAAAACGGCAGAGATATTCCTTCCGCCCGTAGCGGCAAAGCTGCCAGGGGTAGCCCTCCAGCCAGGGGGCGGGAGACCGCAGCCTTTCAAAATACCCTTGCAGCAGGGCGGGGTCATGAACAAGCTCCATTAAATCACCTCAATACGTTTCCACTTGCCCCGCAGGAACCGGGTAAGGAAGATAGAGGCCCGGACAATCCAGTCCAGGAACATGGCGAGCCACACGCCCAAGAGACCCAAATTCATGCCCCAGGGAGCGGCCAGCAGGTAGCTGAAAAAAACCCGGAACAGGAACATGGAGAAAAGGGAAACCCCCATGGTGAACATAGAGTCTCCTGCCGCCCGCAGAGCATTGGGCAGGGTAAACGACATGGGCCAGAACAAGAGAGTAAATGCGCCGCACCACCGCAGCACCTCCACCGCCATCCCGGCGGCAGCGGGGCTGAGGTCGAAGATGGATACCACCCATGGAGCGGTAAAGAAAAGGGCGGTGGACAGCGTACCCACCGACAGGTATGCAAGAATCAGCAGCTTTTTTGCGTAGCGGGCGGCCTGTTCGCTCTGACGGGCACCCATGCACTGACCCACCACCGTGACCATGGCAAGGCCGATGGCCTGACCGGGGACGTTAATAACCCCGCCGATACTGCTGGCAATACCGTTAGCAGCCACAGCGGCGGTACGCAGGAGCTCGGTAGCGCCCAAGGAGGTCACGAGACTGAGCACAATGAGTTTGCCCGTTTGAAATAGTCCATTTTCCACACCGGTTGGAATTCCTATGGTGAGAATGCGTTTTATCATATCACCCCGAAATTTAGGCCGAAACAGGCCATCGATGCGCAGGGGGTTACCCTCCTGCTGGAGAAGCACCAAAATAACCACCGCCGCAACAATTCGGGAAACCAGTGTACCGATAGCTGCTCCCGCCGCCCCCATGTGAAAGCCGTAAATCAATACCGCGTTTACCACGATGTTGACCAAATTTACAATAAAGGAGTTAAACATAGAAACCTTGCTGTTGCCCGTGGAACGAAACAGGGCCGCGCCCGCACTGTAAACCGACATAAAGGGATAGGCCAGGGCGGTAATGATAAAGTAATCCAGGGCACTTTTCATTACGTCGGGTGCGATGTTGCCAAAGACCAGGGAGAGAATATGCTCCCGAAAAATCAGCGCCACAGCCGTCAGGGTAAGAGAGGCTACCGCCACCGCGTATAAAAGCTGTTTGGAGGCAATCTTGGCATTTTCCTGTTCCTGGCGGCCCAAATACTGGGATACTACCACCGCGCCGCCGGTAGAGAGTGCGGCAAAGACCTGAATCAGAAGAATGTTAATGTTATCTACCAACGAAACGCCGGCAATAGCGTGCTCACCTGCGGTGGTAACCATTACCGTGTCGGCCATGCCCACAGTCATAAGTAAAAATTGCTCGATAATTAAGGGCACGATAAGCCGGGTGAGCATTTGCCGTGAAAAAAGCGGCCGTTCAGCCGCCAGTATTTGGCCCTCCATAATTTGCCTCCTACAAGATAAATGAACAGGTTCCCATTTTATCACTTCCGTGTATATTTGCAAGAGTTGGTTTGGCCTTTTTTGAAAACAAATGGGCTTTGCGCCGTAGGGGTTGATACCCACATTAAACTATGTGCCCTTTATCCGTGATAGTTGCCTTTTATGTGTTTACAAAAACAATGTGTAGCCCAGATGGTACCATTTAAAAGCAAACTAAAATAATCCAATATTAAAGAGCAAGGACGGTAAAGGGACATAAATACATAAAAAACTGGGCCTGCTTTTTCCTGGTACTGGTTCAGGTGTAAAGTCCTACTTTATCTGCTACCCGGTTTCCGGTTTGCACATCGGAGGCCACACTGAAAATTCCACCATATTTGCTTTTCTGAATATCATATTCACCAAAACCTACACCGCCCCCAATAGCAACCATTTAGCACTGAATTTTGACAGCATCATTGGCAGAATCCAGCGGCTGGCCAAGGCATGAAGGACGAAGAAGTATAAATGCAAAGAATGCGCCGCTGCCTCTAAATAAACGGGGCGGCGGCGCATTTTATATTGCGATGACAAATAACCGCAGGGAAGCAAAACGGGAAAAATAAAAAAATTTGCGAAAAAATGAAATTCACTCTTGAAAGTTCTATCTGGATATGCTATCATATCAAAGTCGCCTGATGCGACATCCGGGTGTGGCGAAGTTTGGTATCGCGCTTGACTGGGGGTCAAGAGGCCGCAGGTTCAAGTCCTGTCACTCGGACCAT
>CAZDDZ010000142.1:0-3643 GCA_964504285.1 uncultured Pseudoflavonifractor sp. | reverse complement strand
ACGGCCGGGCTTGACCACGGCCACCCAGTACTCGGGGGAGCCCTTACCGGAACCCATGCGGGTCTCGGCAGGCTTCTCGGTGACGGGCTTATCGGGGAAGATCTTGATCCACACCTGACCACCGCGCTTGGTGTAGCGGGTCATGGCGATACGGGCGGCCTCGATCTGGTTGCTGGTAATCCAGCAGGGCTCGGTGGCCTGGAGACCAAACTCACCGTAGGTAACGGTGTTACCGCGGGTGGCCTTGCCCTTCATGCGGCCGCGGTGAACGCGGCGATATTTTACTCTCTTAGGCAGCAGCATTAGCCCTGGCCTCCTTCCTTGGGAGTCGTGGGAGCGGCGGGACGGGGCCCACGGTTAAAGCCCTGGCCCTGAGGACGCTGGCCGTAGCCGCCCTGACCCTGGGGACGAGGACCGCCAAAACCGGGCTTACGATCACCGAAGCCGGGCTTGCGGTCACCGAACTTGCGGTCGCCGTCACGGTCATTGCGGCGGGGACGGTCGGGACGCTCCTTGAAGTTCTTGGTGTCGAGGGTGCGGGGAGTGGTGCGCAGAGTCTGGGAGAGAATCTCGCCCTTGTAAACCCACACCTTGACGCCGATGCGGCCGTAAGTGGTGGCAGCCTCGGCAAATCCGTAGTCAATGTCGGCACGGAGGGTCTGCAGGGGGATGGTGCCGTCATGATAGTGCTCGGTACGAGCAATTTCAGCGCCGCCGAGACGGCCGGAAACCTGGGTCTTAATGCCGCGGGCGCCCATGCGCATAGCGCGGCCCATGGCGTTCTTCATGGCACGACGGAAGCCAATGCGCTTCTCCAGCTGTTGGGCAATGTTCTCTGCCACCAGCTGAGCGTTCATGTCCACGTTCTTAACCTCGACAATGCTCAGTGCCACGGGCTTGCCGATCATCTTCTCCAGCTTAGCGCGGAGAATTTCGATGTCGTTGCCGCCCTTGCCGATGACCACGCCGGGACGGGCACAGTGCAGGTAGATGCGAACCTTGGCGTTGTCGCGCTCGATCTCAATCTTGGGAATACCGGCAGCGTACAGGGTCTTCTTCAGGTACTTACGCAGCATGTCGTCCTCAACCAGAAGATCGCCGACCTTCTCGTTGCGGGCATACCAGCGGGAGTCCCAATCCTTGATGACGCCGACGCGGAGGCCGTGAGGATTTACTTTCTGTCCCATATTACTTGGCCTCCTTTTCCGCTACCGCGATGGTGATGTGAGAGGTGCGCTTATTGATACGGAACCCACGGCCCTGGGCGCGGGGACGCATGCGCTTAATGATGGGGCCGGGATTGGCGTAGGTGCTGGACACATAGAGCTTCTCGGGATCCATCTGATGGTTGTTCTCCGCATTGGCGGCAGCGCTCTTGAGGATCTTAATCATCAGCTCGCTGGCAGCCTTGGGAGTGGACATCAGGATAGCGGTGGCCTGGGCCACGCTCTTGCCCCGGATCAGGTCGCAGACAATGCCGACCTTGCGGGGAGAGATACGGGCGTATCTCAGTGTTGCTTTGGCTTCCATGTTATCTCTCCTCCTTACTTACCGGTCTTGGAGCCTGCATGGCCCTTAAAGGTGCGGGTGGGGGCAAACTCGCCGAGCTTGTGGCCGACCATATCCTCGGTGACATAGACAGGCACATGCTTGCGGCCGTCGTGGACGGCGAAGGTGTGGCCTACAAATGTGGGGAAAATGGTGGAGGCGCGGGACCAGGTCTTCATGACCTTCTTCTCGCCGGCCTGATTCATTGCGTCAACCCGCTTCAGCAGCTCAGGAGCGCAAAAGGGGCCCTTCTTGATACTTCTAGACATCTTTTACTCCTCCTTACTTACTTCTTGTTGCGGTGCTTAACGATGAACTGCTCGGTCTGGTTCTTCTTCTTGCGGGTCTTGTAACCCATCGCCGGCTTACCCCAGGGGGTAACAGGGCCGGGACGACCCACAGGGCTCTTGCCTTCACCGCCGCCGTGGGGGTGATCGCAGGGGTTCATGACGCTACCGCGAACGGTGGGACGCCAGCCCATGTGACGCTTACGGCCGGCCTTACCAATCTGAATGTTGGAGTGGTCGGTGTTGCCAACCTGACCGATGCAGGCGCGGCACTCCTCGCGGATATAGCGCACCTCGCCGGAGGGAAGGCGAACCTGAGCCATGCCGTTCTCCTTGGCCATCAGCTGAGCGGACACACCGGCGCTGCGCACCAGCTGGGCGCCCTTGCCGGGGTAGAGCTCAATGTTGTGGATCATCTCACCCACGGGAATGTTGGAGATAGGCAGGCAGTTGCCGGGCAGAATGTCAGCGCTGGGACCGGAGACAATCTTGTGACCGGCCTTCAGGCCAACAGGAGCCAGGATATAGCTCTTGATGCCGTCGGCATACTCAATGAGTGCAATGTTGGCGGTGCGGTTGGGATCGTACTCAAGACGAGTGACGATAGCAACCTGATCATCCTTCTGGCGCTTCCAGTCGATGATACGGTACTTCTTCTTGTTGCCGCCGCCGCGATGGCGAACGGTAATGCGGCCGTAGCTGTTTCGGCCGGAGTGCTTCTTCAGGCTCTCAAGCAGGCTGCGCTCGGGCTTAGCCTTCTTGTCAATCCCCTCAAAGGCAGACACAGTCATGTGGCGGCGAGAGGGGGTTGTGGGCTTAAATGTTTTAATAGCCATTTCTTACTCCTCCTCTTACACGCCCTCGAAGAACTCGATGGTCTTGGAGTCCTCGCTCAGGGTAACAATTGCCTTTTTCCAGGACGGACGGCGGCCGGCGGGATAAGAGCCGGTGCGCTTCATCTTGCCCTGCATGTTCAGGGTGTTGACCTTGGAGACCTTCACGCCGAAGATTTCCTCAACAGCCTTCTTAATCTCGATCTTGTTAGCGCTCTTAGCCACCTCAAAGGTGTACTTCTTGAGCTCGGCGCCCTCCATGGACTGCTCGGTAATGATGGGGCGCTTAATGATGTCATAAGCGTTGGTAGCCATTACGCAAACACCTCCTCGATGATGGCCAGCGCGGCCTTATCGACGATGAACTGATTCGCGTTCACGATGTCGTAAACAGACAGAAGCTTGGCGGTGGTGGTCACGACGCCGGGAATGTTCCGGGAGGACTTGACCACATTCTCATTAACCTCGGGAGTGACCAGGACGGCCTTCTTAGCCTCCACAGCACCCAGGAAGGAAGCCATGGCCTTGGTCTTGGTCTCGTTAAGGTTCAGGCCGTCCACCACGATGACCTTACCCTCGGCCGCCAGGGCGGAGAGAGCGGACTTCAGGGCCAGACGCTTGACCTTCTTGTTGAGGGAGTAGCTGTAATCGCGGGGCTTGGGGGCGAACACGATGCCGCCGTGGGTCCACTGGGGAGCGCGGGTGCTGCCCTGACGGGCGCGGCCGGTACCCTTCTGACGCCAGGGCTTAATGCCGCCGCCGGAAACCTCGGCGCGGGTCAGGGCGCTCTGGGTGCCCTGACGGCAATTGGCAAGGTGATTCTTCACAGATTCATGAACGACAGCGGCGTTGGGCTCGATACCGAAAATGGCTTCGGAGAGCTCCACTTCGCCGACCTTCTTGCCGGTCATATCAACAACAGTTGCTTTAGGCATTTGGTATCTCTCCTTTCTTACTTGTTACGGGCGGAAGCCT
>CAZDDZ010000141.1:0-3652 GCA_964504285.1 uncultured Pseudoflavonifractor sp. | reverse complement strand
CGATGATGCCCAGGTCGACCATCAGGTTGACGGCCTCTTTGTTGGTGACCTTATCCAGGTCGGTGAGGGGCTTCTTGTCCGCAGCAGCGGCACCCATTACCATCATGCCGAAAAGCATGGCGGAAGCGAGAGCCAGGCTGAGAACGCGCTTGAGGTTTCTCATATTGGAATTCCTCCTTCTAAAATGTGGGCTTTTTGGAAGTTTTTGTCCCGTTAGGGGCGTATGACACGCCTTGCAAGAGAAAAAAGGTATTCAAAAGCACGTAATTTCAAACAAAATTACGTGCTTTTTTAACTGGAAAATGACGGTGGTAGACATTTGGTAGACATAGTAAAATGTCGAATTTTGAAAGCGCCCTAATTGCAAGGGGTTGAGGGGTGTTTTTGGTAGACATTTGGTAGACATGCTTTTAAAAGCACACTTTTATTTTAAATGTGTGTACGGGAATCGGCAACTTGGAGGGGCGTTTCGGGATAGGTGTGAGGTGAATGGTTTGGACGGAACGGAGGAGCTGGCCAGACGGCTGGGGGAGCTGGCGGCGGCGCGGGTAAATGACGCGGTGAAGCTGGCTTTTTTGGACGGAGAACGGGTAGAGGAGATTGACGGGCTGGATTTGACTGCGCTGACCGAATTTAAGAGAGGAGCCAACGGCGGGGTGGAAATTCGGCTGATTGACCGCATGGAGGTGCTGGAACGGATGGCGGGGCTGCTGGGCAGTCAGGAGGACAGGACGGAGGCGCTGCTTTGCGCCCTGGGCAGAGACGGAGCGGAGGCGGGGGATGCATGAGAATTCGGCGTTTTTCCACAAAACAGCGGCGGGTGCTCTCATGGTGGCACAGGGAGGGCGACAGGGAACATGACGCCATTATTTGCGACGGCGCGGTGCGCAGCGGAAAGACGCTTTGCATGGGGCTGTCGTTTTTTCTATGGGCCATGGGCAGCTTTGAAGGGGCGCGATTTGGCCTGTGCGGAAAAACCATCATTTCGCTACGGCGAAATTTATGGAGTGAGGTCAAGGGAGTACTGGGAGAGCTGGGGTTTACATGCACCGAGAAGGTATCGCAGAATTTGCTGACGGTACGCATGGGCAAGCGGGAGAATACCTTTTATTTTTTTGGAGGCAAGGACGAGGGGAGCGCCGCCTTAATTCAAGGCGTGACACTGGCGGGGGTGCTGATGGACGAGGCGGCGTTGATGCCCCGCTCCTTTGTGGAGCAGGCCTGCGCCCGGTGCTCGGTCAGCGGGGCGAGGCTTTGGTTTAACTGTAATCCGGAAGGGCCGGAGCACTGGTTTTACAAGGAGTGGATTGAAAAGGCGGCGGAGCGCAGGGCGCTATATCTGCACTTTCAGATGGAGGACAATCCGGGGTTAACCAGGCGGGTACTGGAGCGGTACAAAAATCGGTTTTCGGGCGCCTTTTACCGGCGGTTTGTACTGGGGGAGTGGGTGTGCGCCGAGGGGCGGGTATATGACTTTTTTGACGAGAGCTATTTAAGGGATGTACCTGAGGGAATCGAAAAGTGGCGCGTCTCCTGCGATTACGGGACGGTGAACCCGGCATCCTTTGGACTGTGGGGTCTAAAGGACGGGGTGTGGTACCGGGTGGAGGAGTACTATTATGACTCCCGCAGGGAGGGGCGGCAGAAAACCGATGGGGAGTATGCAGCCGACCTGCGGGTACTGGTTGGCGGGAGAGCGCTTGAATTTATTGTGGTTGACCCGTCGGCAGCCAGCTTTATTGAGGCGCTGCGGCGGGAGGGCTGGCAAGTGATAAAAGCGGAAAATGAGGTGCTGTCCGGGATTCGGAGGACAGCGGAGCTGTTGCGGGCGGGACGCTTGGTGATTTGCCGGGGGTGCGGGGAGGCACTGCGGGAATTTGGGATGTACTGCTGGGATAAGCGAGCCGGGGAGGATCGGGTGGTAAAGGAGCACGACCATGCCATGGATGAAATCAGGTACTTTTCCGCCACGGTGGCAGGGAGACGAGGGGAGCCGTGCTTGGATGCAGGATTTGTAGAGAGGGGAAGGTTTTGACAAGACCGCGCCCTACGGCGACGGGAACAGGAGCGGAGAACGGATGGGGGAGTGGAAATATGAAGTGGTTTGAGAAGAAAAAGGGGGATGGCGCGGCGGGGACGGCGGTACAGCTGCGCAGCGGGGGAAGGCACCCCTTTGGGGTGCTGGATCGGTATGTGCCGCTGCGCAACGGGGAGATTGCCTTATACCGCAGCATCCGGGAGGCAGTACCCATTGTGGACGCGGCTATTTTAAAGCTCATACGGCTGGCGGGAGGTGTGCGGGTGGAATGCGCAGACCCCCGAGCGCAGGCAGGGCTGGAGGAGTTTTTGCGTACGGTGGACACGGGGCGGGGGCAGCGGGGCATACAGTCCTTTTTGGATATGTATCTGGATTCCATGCTCACCTGCGGGCGGGCTGTGGGGGAGATGGTGCTCAGCCCCGGAAGGCGGGAGATGGCGGCACTGCTCTGCGGCAATGTGGCCGACATTGAGGTGCGGGAGGGGGAGACCCCCATGGAGTTCGCTCTCTGCGCACGAAAGGGAGGCGGGGATGTGGAGGAGCTGCCCTGCCAGGAGCTGCTGCTCTTTACCCCCTTTCAGCCAGAGGCCGACAGCCCGTATGGAGTGTCCATTCTGCGGAGTATGCCCTTTTTGACCGAGATTCTGCTGAAAATTTATCAGGCGGAGGGCATGAACTGGGAGCGGATGGGCGCGGTGCGCTTCGCGGTGGTGTACAAGCCGGGGGAGGACGGGCTGGACAGGGCCTGGGCCAAGGAGCGCAGCGAGGTGCTGGCGCGGGAGTGGAGTGCCGCCATGCAGGCGGGAAAAAACGGCAATGTGCGGGATTTTGTGGCTGTGGGCGATGTGGACATCAAGGTGATTGGCGCGGACAATCAGGTGCTGGACAGCCAGGTGCCGGTGCGGCAGATTTTGGAGCAGCTTATTGCCCGGACTGGAATACCGCCCTTTTTGCTGGGGCTATCCTGGTCGTCCACCGAGCGGATGAGCGCCCAGCAGGCCGACATGATGACCAGTGAGCTGACGGCCATCCGCAGAAGCCTGGAGCCGGTGGTAGAGCGCATCTGCGAGCTGTGGCTGCGGCTGCACGGGTATGGCGGCAGTGTACAGGTGGATTGGGCGGACATTAATTTGCAGGATCAGGTAGAGGAGGCCCGCGCGGAACTGTATCGGGAGCAGGCGGAGACGGTGCGGCGGGGAAACCGGACGTGAGGGAAGCGCAGGAGAGGGAGGTTAGGAAATGGACGAAAAGGAACTGGAGCTAATTCATGCCATGAGCAAGAAAAGGCTGACGGCGGAGGAGATTTACACCTTTAGCGTACGGCTTTGCGACAACGAGGTGGACCGGGACGGGGAGCGGTTTACCCAGGAGACCCTAAAGGAGCTGGCGGAACTTTTTGTGGGAAAGAGCGGCATTTTTGACCACCAGTGGAGTGCCAAGGGGCAGGCGGCCCGGATTTACCGGACGGAGCTGGTGCGGGAGGACGCCATGAAAACAGAGGCGGGGGACACTTACTGCTACCTCAAGGGCTACGCTTACATGGTGAAGACAGAGGGAAATGCCGACCTGATTGCCGAAATTGAGGGCGGGATAAAAAAAGAGGTGTCGGTGGGG
>CAZDDZ010000140.1:0-3737 GCA_964504285.1 uncultured Pseudoflavonifractor sp. | reverse complement strand
TCAAAAATCTCAGTCTTTTGACATCCTATTTCAAAATAGCAGTTTGTCTACAAGCTGAGAGGGCTTCGGCCCTCTCTTTTTTTAATTTTCTAATTATTTTCGCGTTTTGGTGGGAAAATACTCTCGAAAGGTGGTATTGCTATGTCTCATGTAAACCCTCAAATTAGAGAGCAGTTTGAATCCCTGCCGGTGGATTTAAAAAATGAAATTCTCTCGCGCAACGTTGATCTCCAGAACATGAACGACCTCATGTCCGTGCTGGAGACAATTGCCGAGGGGCAGTAACAGCACCGCCCGAAAGGGCGGTTTTTTTTATGTGTATCCATTTCCCTTCTCCTGTGCAAAATAGGAAACAGCGAGGTGAAAAGGCCATGGACAATGGCAAGCGCCATTTTTTTAAGCAGCTGCGGGAATATCGGCCGCCCTTTCAGTCTCTACACGAGTATGTCGTTGCCGAATATGAAAATGCAAGCGGAGAGGCGGAAATCCTAATTGACCTATACGATGGTCTTATGCTTTTTGAGCCACTTTCTATGGGTCGGCAGCAGGCACTCAACCACGATATTTTTAGCTTTATTGACGAGAAGGTATATCCCATCCCCCTCAGGTTCTCTCTTGTACTGAACTTCTGCCACGGGGCCGTTACCGAAGTGCAGCAGGAGGCCGTGCGCACAGCCGTCCGGGAGCATTACGCGCTGCAACTGCTGGATAAGCGACTGGATTTACGGCTCAACACCATAAAAATCCTTGGACTTTCCTGTACCGGTGTGCTTCTGCTGACCCTCTACTTTGCTGTGCAGCTTTGGCGGGCTCAGCCCCTCTTTGCAGAAATTTTAAGCATTGCGGGCACCTTCTCCCTTTGGGAGGCAGTCGATCTCTCTCTTCTGGAGCGCCGGGAGCTTAAGCGGGAATGGCGAAATGCCGGTCAGACCGCCCTAAGCCGGGTAATTTTCACCCCCTGAACCATCGACTTTGGTACAGTCTTATGCTATGATAGACACACCAATCACGGAGGTGCTTATTATGATTTTAAATTTTGACCAAATGGAGGAGACCGTCCTCTCTAACTTTAACGGCGGCGAAAAAGAGCTGCGCGCCAAAATTTTCTTGGATGAGCGGAATAAAATTCTCCGCGGGTTTTTAGAGCCGGGTGCTTCCATCGGCCTGCACACTCACGTACCCAGCAGTGAGATCATCTACATTCTGGAGGGTACCGGCAAGGTGCTTTACGAGGGGGAAACTCTGCCCATTTCCGCCGGGCAGTGCCACTACTGCCCCAAGGGCCACTCCCACAGTCTGATGAATGACAGTGCCGCCCCCCTCCGGTTCTTTGCCGTAGTACCGGTACAATAAGAATTTCCCATAAAAAAAGGGGGGCTCCGCCCCCCTTTCACACTATCCCCTCGCTCAAAAATCTCAGTTTTTTGACATCCAATTTCAAAATAGCAGCTTGTCGAAAAACTACCATTTTAAAAATGGTCCTTGCATTTTATATATTTTCAGTTGATTTTTCTATATAAAAATTTCCCCGTTTGGTGTATACTCTTGCCATCGGCAGATTTTTACTAAATATTAAAGGAGACTGCACTATGACAAAGGTTGATGTTTCCAGCGCCCTTTCTTTCCTGCCTGAGCACTGGCTTTCCGGCCGGGAGGACGCTCTGGCGGAGGCCCACGCCATGCTTCAGGAGGGCCGGGGCCCCGGGTCCGATTTTTTGGGCTGGGTAAATCTCCCCGAAGATTATGATAAGGAGGAATACGCCCGCATCAAGACTGCCGCCAAGCGCATTCAGAGCGATTCTGAAGCACTGGTGGTCATTGGCATCGGCGGCTCCTATCTGGGTGCCCGAGCCATCATCGAGCTGCTGGGCTCCCCCAACTATAACCTCAAGCGCAAGGGCACTCCCGCCATCTATTTTGCCGGCAACGGCCTTTCTACCGACGCGATTTTGGAGACCATCGAGCTGGTGAAGGATAAGGATTTCTCAGTAAACGTCATCTCCAAGTCCGGCACCACCACCGAGCCCGCTGTTGCCTTCCGTATTTTCAAAAACCTTCTGGAGGAGAAGTACGGCAAGGAGGGCGCGCAGAAGCGCATTTACGCCACCACCGACGCGCAGCGCGGTGCGCTGAAGGGTCTGGCTGATACCGAGGGCTACGAGGAGTTTGTGGTGCCCGATAACATCGGCGGACGTTACAGCGTGCTCACCGCCGTGGGTCTGCTCCCCATCGCCGTGGCCGGTATCGACATTGACGCCATGATGGCGGGCGCGAAAACCGCTATGGAGACCCTGCGGGTGCCCGGCGCCGAGAACCCCGCCTGGCAGTATGCCGCCGCCCGCAACGGCCTATATGACCTGGGCAAGAAGATTGAGATTTTGGCCTGCTACGAGCCCTCCTTCCGTTTCTTTGCTGAGTGGTGGAAGCAGCTCTACGGCGAGAGCGAGGGCAAGGAAAACAAGGGCATTTTCCCCGCCAGCGTGGAGTTTACCGCTGACCTGCACTCCATGGGCCAGTATATTCAGCAGGGTGAGCGCCACCTGTTTGAGACCGTGGTTCGCTTTGCCGAGCCCGACGGCGCAATTGAAATTCCTAACGATCCCGCGAATGTGGATGGCCTGAACTTCCTCTCCGGTAAGAGCCTGGCCTTTGTAAACGACAGGGCCTTCCAGGCTGTTACCCTGGCCCATGTGGACGGCGGCGTACCCAACCTGACCATCACGGTTCCCCGCCGCTGTGCCACCGCAGCAGGCCAGCTTATCTACTTCTTTGAGTACGCCTGCGGCTTGTCCGGCCATTTGCTGAAAGTCAACCCCTTTGACCAGCCCGGCGTGGAGGATTACAAAGTAAATATGTACGCCCTCCTGGGCAAGCCCGGCTACGAGGCCAAGAAGGCCGAGCTGGAAGCAAGGCTGTAATCTAAAGTGCACTGACATTAACCGGGCTTGCCCACGCCGCAAGTGCGGCGTTACAAGCGTTTTGCGTAGCAAAACCTTGATGCCGGGGCAATTTACTTGCCCCGAGCAGATATAAACGGGGCCCCCACAAACCAAAGAGGTTTGTGGGGAGTAAGCCCGGCTACGAGGCCAAGAAGGCCGAGCTGGAAGCAAGGCTGTAATTTCAAATTTAACTAAGGCTGCTTATTGTAGACGTGAATTTTTAGTGAACTTGCGCAAATCAGTTGCAATCTGTCCGGAGAAATGGTAACATAGAGACACAAGCCGGAGGCGCTCCGGCGGACATTGAAGGAGTTGATTTACTATGGTGAGAGTGATCATGGGTGTCAAAGGTACCGGCAAGACCAAGCAGATGATCGAGCTCATTAATTCCGCTGTTCACAGTGAAAACGGAAACGTGGTCTGCATTGAGCGCGGCCCCAAGCTGACTTACGATATTCACTATAAAATCCGGCTGGTCGAGTCCAGCCAGTACGATATGTGCTGCTATCCCTTCCTGCGGGGCTTTATCAGCGGTCTTTATTCCGGTAACTATGACATTACCCACGTCTTTATTGACAGCCTGACCAAAATTGTTCCCTCCGACCCCTCCGATCCCGAGGTGGAGTCCTTCCTGGACTGGCTCAACAAGTTTAGCGAGAAGAATAACATTAAGTTTACCGTCACCATTAGCGCCGAGGCCGATTTGGCCACCGAGGGTGTAAAGAAATACTTTTAAAAGATATTCGCCCGGTCTTGCGACCGGGCGTGTTGTTTGGGTTTATTTGGCGTATTCGATGG
>CAZDDZ010000139.1:1796-3825 GCA_964504285.1 uncultured Pseudoflavonifractor sp. | reverse complement strand
TGCGCCCAACTGTTTTTTCGTCTCCGTGCCGTCTTATCTCCCCTATGCGCCTACGCTCGCGCTTCTGTGTCACGCTTGCGTTGGGCGCGCCGTCGGGTCGATAAGTCGCCACTGCGCGAAAAATGCCTTGGGCTGCGCCCAACTGTTTTTTCGTCTCCGTGCCGTCTTATCTCCCCTATGCGCCTACGCTCGCGCTTCTGTGTCACGCTTGCGTTGGGCGCGCCGTCGGGTCGATAAGTCGCCACTGCGCGAAAAATGCCTTGGGCTGCGCCCAACTGTTTTTTCGTCTCCGTGCCGTCTTAGCTCCCCTGCGCGCCTACGCTCGCGCTTGCTTTTAATTTGATTTTAAGAAAGCATAAATTCCTTTTTAGCGCGGGTGGGGTATACTGAGAATATAAAATCTAGCTCATCGGGCGAAAGGGGCTTTTACCATGGCAATCTCGTTGGAAGAAGTGGAAAAATTAAGAGAAAAGACCGGCGCGTCTTATGAGGCCTGCAAGGATGCGCTGGAGCGTTCCAACGGAGATATGCTGGACGCGGTAATCTATCTGGAGAAGATCGGTCAGAGTAAAGGACGAGGCACCGCCTATACCTACACCACCCGTCCCACCGGGAGCACTGCCGAGGATGTGCGCCGTGCCCTTACCCAGCCCACGGGGAGTGCCAAGGGCAAAAAGAGCAAGGAGCCCGACGTGGACTGGAGACAGTGGCTGCGGGAGGTTGGAGAGATGGGGCTCAATCTGCTGCGCCATTCTACCGTCAACCAGCTGGAGGTCTGGCGGCATGACAGGCTGATGACCTCGGTGCCTGTGCTCATTCTGGCGCTGCTTATTGTGCTGGCTTTTTGGATAACCATTCCCATGCTCATCGTCGGTCTTTTTACGAGCTGCCGCTATCGCTTCGTGGGCCCTGACCTGGGCAAGGAAAAAATTAACGACGTTATGGATAATGTCTCAGCTACCGTGGACGACATGGTCGGCCAGGTAAAGCGTGAGTTTAACGACAAAAAAAAGTAGGGTGCGGCCATGGGCCGTTCCCCCTGTGGAGGAGTAGACCATGCCCGATAAAATACTGCTGGTAGAGGATGAGGAAAAGCTGGCTCGCGTGGTGGAGCTGGAGCTTAAGTACGAGGGCTACGAGGTGGAGAAGGCTTTTGACGGGCGCACCGGTCTGGACAAGGCTCTCTCGGGGGAATTTGACTTGGTGCTTCTGGACATTATGCTCCCCGCCCTCTCGGGCATGGAGGTGCTTCGGCGTCTCCGCAAGGAAAGCCAGATGCCTGTCATTATGCTCACTGCCCGTGACACAGTGGTAGACAAGGTGGCGGGGCTGGACTCGGGAGCCGATGACTACATTACCAAGCCATTTGAAATTGAGGAGCTTTTGGCCCGTATTCGGGCAGCCCTCCGTAAACGGCCCGCCGCCCAGCTAGGGGGCGACACGCTTGCCGCCGGGCCGCTGGTCATGGACACCGAGCGCCATGAGGTGACAGTGAGGGGCGAGGCGGTGGAGCTGACGAGAAGGGAATTCGATTTGCTGCACTACCTGCTGGAAAACAAGGAGCGGGTCATTTCCCGCGAGTCTCTGCTGGATAATGTGTGGGGCTTCGACTTTGTGGGTGAGACCAACGCGGTGGATGTGTACATCCGTTTCCTCCGCGCCAAAATTGACGAGCAATTTAACATTAAGCTTATCCACACCGTCCGCGGCGTGGGATATGTGATTCGAGAAGAATCGTGAACGTAGGCGCATAGGGGAGATAAGACGGCATGGAGACGAAAAAACAGGTTGGGCGTCTTCGGAAGCCCAACGGCATTTTTCGCGGAATAACGTCTTATTGACCCGGCCATGCGCCCAACGGGAGCGTGACAAAGCAGAATCGTGAACGTAGGCGCATAGGGGAGCTAACGACAGAGCGGAGCGAAAACGGATGACGGGCAGAGCCCGTGGTGCGTTTTTGCGCAGTCGTCGGAGTTATTGACCCGGCCATGCGCCCAACGGGAGCGTGACAAAGCAGAATCGTGAACGT
>CAZDDZ010000139.1:0-1696 GCA_964504285.1 uncultured Pseudoflavonifractor sp. | reverse complement strand
AAGCAGAATCGTGAACGTAGGCGCATAGGGGAGCTAACGACAGAGCGGAGCGAAAGCGGATGGCGGGCGGAGCCCGTGGTGCGTTTTTGCGCAGTCGTCGGAGTTAGTGACCCGGCCATGCGCCCAACGGGAGCGTGACAGAGAAGTGGGGGATTTTATGCCACAACAAAATCAGAAGCCGCCCGGACGGGTGAAGTCCTCCATTGTACTGCGGCTAAATACCAGGCTGTTTTTCCGGTTACTGGGCATTTATCTGGGCATGGATATTCTGCTTACCGTCCTGTTCTGCGGCGGCCTGTTTATGTGGGGGGAGCGGCAGAGCGCCGAAATCAGCGGTCTGGTACAGCAGCGCGGGGTTCCCACCGCTGAGGCCACCCAGTGGATGGAGGCGGGAGATTATCTGGTGGTAGCCGGGGATGCCCGTCCTGAGGGCTACGAGCTGCCCGAGTGGTTCCCCAAGCCGGAGGAGACCCGGGAGGGCACGCGTTATCTCAACCCCGGTAATACTCATCTGTTTTTTGGGCTGGTGCAGTTTAATCGTCAGGGGCCGGTGAGTTATTCCCTCACCATGCCGAACGACGGGGTGCCCTACACCATTACCATGGACCTATCCAGACCGATGTCCTTCTTTGTCTTTGTCACTCGGGTGCTGATGATTGTTCAGCTGTTCAGCCTGGTCTGCAACCTCTTTAAAAACGCCGGAACTATTAAAAAGACTCTGCGTCCCATTCAGGAGCTGGCCGCTGCCGCCGCCAAGCTGGGCACTGTCTCCACCATGTCGCCGGAGGAGCTGCAATTGCTGGCAGGCAAGCTGGAGGAAATCAATGCCACCCACCTGGATACCCGTATTTCGGTGCCCGGTACCCAGCGGGAGCTTAAAACCCTGGCCGAGGCCATTAACGCCATGCTGGATCGTGTCAACGAAGCATACTCCTCCCAGCTGCGCTTTGTTTCAGACGCGTCCCATGAGCTGCGCACCCCCATTGCCGTCATTCAGGGTTACGCCAACATGCTAAACCGCTGGGGTAAGGATGACCCCGCCGCCCGGCAGGAGGCCATTGATGCCATTGCCGCCGAGGCTACCGCCATGAAGGAGCTGATAGAGCAGCTCCTGTTCCTGGCCCGAGGGGACAATGACTCCATGCACGTGGAGTTTGAGAATTTTGACCTGACGGCGGTGGCTGCCGAGGTGCTCAGGGAGACCGAAATGATTGACCATACCCATCGGTTCTGCGCCCAGTGGGACGGGCAGGTGATGGTGCACGCCGATTTGGGTCTTGTAAAGCAGGCCATGCGTATTTTGGTGGATAACTCTATTAAGTACACTCCTGCCGGGGGGCAAATCCGCCTGGCAGTCTCCTCTGCGGAAGGAAAGGCCCGACTCTCGGTTCAGGACGAGGGACAGGGCATCGACGCGGCCAGTCTGCCCCATATTTTTGACCGATTCTACCGTACCGACCAGTCCCGTGCCCGCCAGACCGGCGGTACCGGACTGGGCTTGGCCATTGCCAAGTGGATTGTAGACCGCCACGGCGGTCACTTTGAAGTGGTCTCCAGGGAGGGTATCGGCACGCGAATGACGGTGGTGCTTCCCCTGGCCAAGGCGGCGGAAAAATCTGGCGAGGGCAGCGATAAGAAATTAGCATAGTACAGCCTAACCGGGCGGCCTACGGCCGCCCGGGTAGGCTGTCCAAGC
>CAZDDZ010000138.1:0-3903 GCA_964504285.1 uncultured Pseudoflavonifractor sp. | reverse complement strand
CAGGCGAGAAGAAGGCATCTGCGCCGGTGGCCCCACGGAGGACCAGACTCTCCTGCAGGGTAATCTCGCCGGGCTTAAAGTGGGCGGTGTAGATGCGGCTCTCGGTCAGCTCCACATTCAGGGGGTTGTCATAGAGCTTTTCCGGCTCCGCCGTCAGAAGAGCCTTGGGCACCTCAGTCTCCTCAGGGGCGGGAGCCACGGGCTCCTCAGGGGGTAGGGCAAGCGGAACCTGGGCCTCCTCTACGGGGGCCTCCTCTGCCGGGGCGGTTTCCTTGGAGGGGGTCTCCTGGATGGGAGGGGTCACACCCGCTTCAGGCAGAACCGTCCCCCCTTCGTTGTCCAGCGTGGGAGAAGGTGCCGGTGCTTCGGAGGGGGCGGTCTCCCAGGTCCAGTAATCAAACTGATAGCCATTTGGTACATCATTTATAGTTAACCGCCAAATATCTTTGACATCTTTTTTTCCAAAGTATTCTACCCGCACATAGTCGGCGCAAGAGGCATCGATTGAGGCAATACAGGCACCCTCAGGTGGCTCTTGGGCGACACCTTCGAAAACAAATTCAATGGATAAATCATTGCTGCTTAACCAACTTTGGAATTCGTGGAGGTAACCGGTTCCGACAATTTGAATGATATACTTAGAACTCTGGACTGCTGCACTGGTACTGTTTTTTAAAGTGGCTTTTATATTGCCGGATAGAATAAGTGTATTGGTCTGACCTGCAGTATCAGGAGCCTTTAGTAATTCACCATTTACCCGAATACCGACAAAATTTTTATTATCTTGAATAAGTGAATCTAAAAAGTTGAGAGCAAGGCTTTGAAGCTTGTTTCCGTCTTTGACAAATGAAACATCAGACGAATATTCACTTGTTGCGGAGGCATTTTTATCATAGACCTTATTTTCATAGATAAAATTTCGGAAATAGGTATAATTTGCTTTGAGATTATCATTGAAACCGGTTATGCTTACGTGAAAGGTGCTGTCAGTAGCCGCAATCGCCTTGGATGAAAAGGGGAATATTGAAATAATTAAAACGAGTACAAGAAAAAGGGAGCTAATTCGTTTTGCGTTTTTTGGCATATAATCGTCTCCTCTTGCTGGGAAAGAGCAATGCCGGTATTTATCGGCATCGCTCTTTTCGCAGCCATACTGCTTAATGTACGATGTAAAGATGGTTATAATCGTTCCCAAACACGGCGTAGCCATTTTCGATAGCCGTGCCGCCCAAGGCATAGGTATCCGCAACAGTTTTCCAGATTTGGGTTGCGTTAGTCGAGCCATCAAGGACGCTGAAGCAATAGCCTGCACCCGACTGTGAATTGGTATTAAAATAGAAGTAGTCAGTGATACTCACATCACCCGTGTCAGGGTCCTCCTCGGTCACAGTATATACCACCGGCGTGCACTGCACAGGCTGGTCGAACGCAGCTCCGCCCACGGTGATGGTGGTGGCGGTGCCGGTGGTGCCCGAGGCGGGGGCAGTCAGCTTCTGCAGGCCGCCGTTGGCGAAGCCGGAGTAAAAGCCCACGTAGAGGTTGCCGCTGTCGGCCAGCACGGGGGTGGAGGTGCAGTTGCCGCCCAGCTTGGCCGCCCACTTCAGAGAGGGAACCCCATTGGTACCGACAGTATAGCAATAGAAGTTGCCGTTGCTGCTGCCCTTGGATGTAAAGTACAGGTCGCTGCCGCTCCGCATGATGGTGGAGCGCACGTCGCCGGGGGCGTTGCCGGCCACATTGGGCAGAGCAATGGCTCCGGCCTTGACTGCCTCAGGCGTGGAGGCGGCGAAGCCCGTACCCACGGGACGGTAATAAAGATAGCCGCCGTCGCCGCCAAAGTAAACGTAGTCCTGGGTGATGCCGCCGTCCGTCACGGAGGCCGTCACGGCCCCGGCCCAGTAGAAGCCGTTCTTGATGGAGGTCACGGACTGGAGGTCACTGGTATCCTTCAGGTTCAGCTGGTAGTAATGGCCCGGATTGCCGCTGCCCTCAACAGTGCCGTTGCCGCTCCAGGTGCCGAAGTACAGATAACCGCCACGGATGGTGACGGGGGTGTTGATCTGGCTTTCCACGGTGGCGATGGTTTCAATCTTAACCCCCGCTTCGGTGGTGCTGGACAGGTTGCTCACCTTAATTACGGAGCCGCCATTGAGTGCGGCGTAAATCACGCCATTATCCAGCAGCGGGGTGGAGAGCTGGAAGCCGGAACTGGTGCTGAGCTGCACGTCCCAAACGGTGGTAGCGTCGCTGCATTTGATTTTGGCCAGATGGGCACCGCCGGCATGACCGTCGTAGAGGACATAGGTGTAGGTAACGCCGCCCACCGTCTCCATAACGGGCACGTTGTCCACGCCGCTCCAACCGGAGCCGGAGTTGATGAGCTTGACGGGTTTGATGTCGGGAGCGGTGCTGGTGGGCGCACTGGTGACCACGGCGTTGTGGTTGGCGTTGCCGCCGTAGACCGGCCAGGCGGCAAAGGCGGTGGTAGCCATCAGGCCAACAACGAGAACAACCGCCATAAGCTTGGATAGCGCTTTTACAGATGTCTTTTGCATGATCATTTTCTCCTCTTGTTTTTTATTTCCCTTCCTTATCCCCTCCGAGTGGCCGGGATACTGCCCCCCGGTATCACCACAGCCCATCGGGCTGTTGGCTTCTTGTTTCGCTTACACCAAGCATCGGTACTCTTCCTGCGCTCCCGTCCGCCGTGACATGAACTGCGTTTTTCGGCCCTTGGCAAGCTCTTATCCTCGCTTGTTTCCCCGAAGCCGGTATTCTCTCCCGATGTGGCTATTCAGTTGTTAGGTGCAAATCACCATATGAACCCGGGCAAAGGCCCGGAGATTACGGTTGCTGCGCTTCTGTGCCCGTCTTGGCACGGGGCTGTGCCTCTACCCGGGCCATCTTGCCCTCCTTGGCCTCTTTACGCTCCTGCTGGAAAAGCCTGACCTGGCGAAGATATTCCTGCTTATAAACTTTTTGTCTGGTTTGCCTTGGCTCCTGATGTGGTCGTGGAAGACCGGCCGCATGAACCGCAGTTTCCCAGCTTCCAAATTGCCGGGCAATATAGGTTCCGCCAATGATCTCCACCTGATTGGGTGAAAACCCGAGCTGCTTTGCACAGTAACGGACATAATCGAGGAGTTTATCCTTTGGGACATCCCTGTACTCGTCAGCGAATTGCGTTTCCTTTTCTAAAAGTGCTGTCAGCGTGCGCATATGTACTTTTTTGTCAAACCACTGGTCTGCTCTGAAATGGGACATGGGCAACCCTCCTCCAAAATAAAAAAGCAGGCTGCGTTACCGCACCTGCTTCTGTCCCCTTGATAGGGAAACAAAAAACGGCAGCACAAGGCTACCGCTTTTGATTGGCGTAAAGAATCCCCCTGCATTTGCCGGTGGGCTCTCTAGTGTAGGTCTTCTGACTCGCACGTTCAGGCATCTTATGCCAGCGCACGCTCCTCGCCTTCTCAGCTAACCCATTACAGGCGCCAATGACCTGCTTTCGCAGAAAAGGAACGCACTTCGTGCTCACAGCTACTGAATCAAACTCACGTAGCCCCCTACTATGGAGCCGTGGTTGCGTTGAAACGTGTCCGGGATTTTCACCCGATTCCCTTGTTCAGCCGAACAAGAATGCGTGTCTCGCCCTAGGGCGGGGTCGCGCATTTGCCACAAAAGCCGGAGCTATATTTAATTTGTCAGAGAAAATTTGTGGATTGTACACAATCCACAAAGGGGCACGCCCCTTTGCAATTATTTTTTATTTGATAATGTCAGCATAGCACCATTTCTCCCCACTTGCAAGCAAAATGCTTGACGAAAAAATGGTTTTATGCTCATATAAAATCATCTCTCCACTAGCTCAATACTTTTTACAGGTGAATATAAAATAGGATATGG
>CAZDDZ010000137.1:0-3927 GCA_964504285.1 uncultured Pseudoflavonifractor sp. | reverse complement strand
AGAATGGAGAGAGTACCCGCCCGTGCGCCGGTGTCGCCGCCGGTGACAGGGGCATCCAACGGGCGGAGCCCCTTGGCCTTGCCTGCCTCGTAAATACGCGCCGAGAGGGCGGGGCTGGTGGTGGTCATATCGATTACATAAGCGCCGCTTTTGGCATTTTCAATAATGCCGTCTTTGCCGAAGTAGACCTCCTCCACATCTTTGGGGTAACCCACGATAGAGCATACCGCGTCGGCATTTTTTACACAGTCGGCCACGGTGTCGGCCCAAACGGCACCTTCCGCGATAACAGCCTGGCACTTTGCTTTGGTGCGGCTGTAAATGGTAACGGAAAAGCCGCCCTTCATTAAATTGCGCACCATGGCTTCCCCCATAATGCCAACGCCGATAAAGCTGATCTGCTTCATATGAACCATCCATTCCGCCGCTTCGCACCGGCATAAATTGAAATAAGGACACAACTCTTATCATGCGAAGCAGAGAAATGATAAGATGATTTTTGCACATTGGTGCGGCAGTGAGTGAAACAAGTAAATCGCCCTGTGCATCCATGCGGTACTTTTACGTGAAAATTTTAACGCTAAAGCACCATATTTTTATATAATGTTATCCTAAAACGGAGTGCTGCTTCTGTCAAGGAAAAACAGAAAAAAAGGGGAATCAGGCAAGAAACTGTACTATTTTCCACAAATCGGTATTGCGGAGATTGACATAAAAAATGGTTGGTTTATAATAGAGATGTTAATAAAAACCCCCGCCGCGTGTGCGGCGGTCTTTTTTTCTTATTAGACAGGAGGCATTAAGATGAAAACAGTAATTGCCATTGGCCGCGAGTACGGCTCCGGCGGGCGCATCGTTGCCCAAAAGGTTGCCCAAAAGCTAGGGATTCCCTTTTATGACAAGGAAATTATCGAGCAGGTTGCCAAGGAGACAGGTTTTGCCGAAAATTTTGTCCGGGACGCGGAGGAGCGGCCGGTCAACAGCTTTATGTACAGCCTGTGCTTTTCGGCCCAAACCCTGTCTCCCGCCGACCAGGTGTTTATTGCTCAATCCGGGGTGATAAAAAAGCTGGCCGGGGAGGGTGGCTGCGTAATTGTGGGCCGCTGCGCCGATTTTATTCTGCGGGAAAAGGCTGAGCTGCTGCGAGTCTTTGTCCACGCGCCCCTGAATGAGCGGGTGCGCCGAGCCACCCAGGAGTACGGCGTGGGGGAGAGCAACATGGAGAGCTTTATTGCCAAGCAGGATAAGAAGCGCGCCTCCTATTACGACTATTTTACCAACGCCCGCTGGGGCGACCGTCACACCCATGACCTCTGCGTGAGCACGACCCTGGGGATTGACGCTGCGACCGACATCATCTGCACGGCGGCGCTGGCCCGCGAGGAGGCAAATTCCTGAATGAGCGAAAGACTACCAGAGAATAAGATGGGCACGATGCCCGTGGGACGGCTGCTGCTGTCCATGTCGGTGCCTATGATGATTTCCATGCTGATTCAGGCTCTTTATAATGTGGTGGACAGCATCTTTGTGTCCCAGATTAGTGAACGGGCCTTTACTGCCGTAAGTTTGGCGTTCCCCATTCAGAACCTGATGATTGCCGTGGCCGTGGGCACCGGAGTAGGTGTGAACGCGCTTCTCTCCAAGAGCCTGGGTGAGAAGGATGCCGATACCGCTAATAAGGCCGCGTCCAACGGCGTGTTCCTCACGGTGATTAGTTTCCTGGCCTTTATGGTGTTCGGCACGGCGCTGGCCCGGGTATTCTTTATTACCCAGACCGATATTGCTGAAATCATTGACGCAGGCACTGTTTACATGCAAATTTGCTGCCTGGGCTCCTTCGGTATTTTTACCGAAATTATTTTTGAGCGGCTGCTGCAGTCCACAGGGCGCACCTTTTACACCATGATTACCCAGGGCATCGGTGCTATTTTTAATATCGTGTTTGACCCTCTGCTCATTTTTGGCATTGGTCCTTTCCCCAAGCTTGGGGTAGCGGGTGCGGCGCTGGCCACCGTGCTGGGTCAGATTTTGGCGGCCGGTCTCGCAATCTATTTTAACCACCGTAAAAACCATGAAATCAAGCTTGAGATTCGGGGCTTTCGCCCCAGCCCGCGTATCATTGGAAAAATTTACAACGTGGGTCTTCCGTCCATTATTATGAACTCTATCGGCTCGGTCATGGTGTTCGGCTTAAATAAGATTCTGCTTGCCTTTACCGACACTGCCGCAGCGGTACTGGGCGCCTACTTTAAAATACAGTCCTTCATCTTCATGCCGGTTTTCGGACTAAACAACGGAATGGTGCCCATTATCGCCTATAACTACGGCGCGCGGAAAAAGGAGCGGCTTTTGCGTACCATTAAGCTCTCCGTGCTCTACGCCACAGCCATGATCTTGATGGGACTTTTTATCATGCAGGTATTTCCGGGTGCGCTGCTGGGGATGTTTAATGCCACGTCCGATATGCTTGCCATCGGTGTACCCGCCCTGCGCATTATCAGCCTGAGCTTTCTGTTCGCCGGGTTTAATATTGTGGCCTGTACCGTGTTTCAGGCGCTGGGGAACGGAATGTTCAGTATGCTGGCCTCCATTGGCCGCCAGCTTGTGGTACTGCTTCCCGCCGCATGGCTTTTGTCTCTCACGGGCCGGGTGGAGCTTGTTTGGTGGGCCTTCCCCATTGCGGAGATCATGTCCGTTACCCTGTGCACCATCTTCCTTGCTTACACCTATAAAAAGACAATTAAGCCACTAAGCACGGAGCTATAACAAAAAACATCGAATTTGTCCTCTGCCGGAATTCACTTCCGGCAGAGGACTCTTTGCAAGCCCCGCAGGGCGGAGAAGCCCAAAGAACTTTTTCGACACGCTAAAAGCCGCCCCACTCAAACGAGTGGGGCGGCTTTACTGGTCTTATACGAGGCCCTGAGCCATCATGGCGTCGGCCACCTTGAGGAAGGCGGCAATGTTGGCACCCGAAATGTAATCGGTGTCGGTTTTGCCGTACTCCTTGGCGGCGGCGGACATGTTTTTGTAAATGTTCTTCATAATGTCCTTCAGGCGTGTGTCCACTTCCTCAAAGCTCCAGGCCAGACGCAGGCTGTTCTGGCTCATTTCCAGTGCGGAGACGGCTACGCCGCCGGCGTTGGCGGCCTTGCTGGGAATAAAGAGGATGCCGGCCTCGGTAAAGGCGTCCATAGCCTCCAGGGTAGAGGGCATATTGGAACCTTCACAGACCATCTTGCAGCCGTTCTTCAGCAGAGTCTTGGCGGCGTCCAAGTCAATCTCGTTCTGGGTGGCGCAGGGGAGAGCGATGTCGCAGGCCACCGTCCAGATGCCGCGGAAGCCTTCGTGATACTCGGCAGTGGGATGATCATTCAAATATTCCTTAATGCGGCCGCGGCGAACTTCCTTGAGCTGACGGACATACTCCACGTCCACGCCGCCGTTGTCTACAATGTAGCCATTGGAGTCGCACATGGCGACTACGGTAGCGCCCAGGGTGGTGGCCTTTTCTGCGGCGTAGATGGCCACGTTGCCGGAGCCGGAAACGATGACGCGCTTACCCTTAAAGGAATCACCCTGGCCGCAGAGCACCTCGTTAGCCAGGTAGACCACGCCGTAGCCGGTGGCCTGGGTGCGGGCGAGAGAGCCGCCGTAGGTCAGTCCCTTGCCGGTGAGCACGCCGCAGTATTCGCCGGTAAGGCGCTTATACTGGCCGTACAGGTAGCCGATCTCACGGCCACCTACGCCGATGTCGCCTGCGGGCACATCGGTGTCGGGGCCGATGTGACGGTAGAGCTCGGTCATAAAGCTCTGGCAGAAACGCATAACCTCGTCATTTGACTTGCCCTTAGGATCAAAGTCAGAGCCGCCCTTGCCGCCGCCGATGGGCAGGCCGGTGAGGGAGTTTTTGAAAATCTGCTCAAA
>CAZDDZ010000136.1:0-3955 GCA_964504285.1 uncultured Pseudoflavonifractor sp. | reverse complement strand
TACAATGGGCACCAAGGCATAGCAGTTCCGCCGCACCGATGGCGGCATTGGTTGTACCAAGTAAAACGCAACTACTACGGATATGGGCGCTACCCTTGCCGACGGGCGGCAGCCCTGCTTTACCGGGCGCAGACTATGCCGAGCTAGTAACCGCTATCTGGTCATACCGACCACCGAAAACCCTGCCGCCGCCATGGACTCGTGGGGTTCGGGGTTGCAACCCCGACGGACTTTACTGGAAGCGTCCGAGCCGTCGAGAGCAGCGGGCTAAGACCCGGAGCGGCGCGAAAACGCAGAACAGGCGACCCACGCAGCCTGTGGCGCGTTTTTGCAAAGTCGCAGGGGCTTAGAACCGCGTCGCGAACAGGTGAGGCGTGACAGGCTTTCCTCCGCTCGGAAAGTAACCCGCCAGAGGCATGACAAGGCGAAAACAAGATAGAGACAAGGGTAGAAGGACGGGAGATGCGGATTCCTGACCAGTGCGCGCCCTGGTTCGGAATGCCGTAGGGCGCGGCTTCCCAGACGCGCCGCCCCGCGGTTTCCGTGCCCCCCGATTGGGTCGTTGCTCACAGAGAGAGAACGTGCTATAATAGTTGCGAAACAGCGATAATGGAACAAATTTAATTTGCAAGGAGACCCAGCCATGCTTTACACCCTTTTAGCCGCCCTCTTGGTGGTTGCCGACCAGGTGGTCAAGCTGCTTACCCGGGCCAATATTCCGCTGTACGAAAGCATTCCCTTTATCCCCGGGGTGATGGACCTGACCTACGTGCAGAACACCGGCGCGGCTTTTTCGCTTTTTTCCCAGCACACCTGGATTTTAACCCTTATTTCCGCCGTGGTAAGCCTGGCGGTGCTGATTGCCCTTATTAAAAAAATTTTTACCCATCCCTTTGGCCAGGTCTGCCTGTCCCTGGTGCTGGCGGGAGCGGTGGGCAACCTTATCGACCGGGCCTTTTTTGGCTTCGTCACCGATATGTTCCAGACCACCTTCATTCGGTTTGCTGTATTTAATGTGGCCGACATCTGCGTAGTGGTGGGCGGCATCGCCCTGTGCGTATATGTGCTTTTCTTTTACGAAAAGCTGGAGAAAAAGGAGACGGAACATGGCGATACTGCATCTGACGGCTGACCGGGACGGGGAGCGCTGCGACCAATTCCTGGCCCGCCGGCTGCCCGAGCTCTCCCGCTCCGCCGCCCAGCGGCTGTTGGAGGAGGGGGCGGTGACTCTGGGCGGACGGCCCCTAAAAAAGAACGACAAGACGGCGGCGGGCAGCCTGATTATCATGGCGCTGCCCGATCCGGTGGCGGTGGATGTACTGCCCCAAAATATCCCACTGGACGTGGTGTACGAGGATGACGACGTGATTGTGGTCAACAAGCCGGTGGGTCTGGTTGTCCATCCGGCAGCAGGTCACCCGGACGGCACTTTAGTTAACGCCTTGTTATATCACTGCGGAAAATCACTCTCCGGAATTAATGGGGAGCTGCGTCCCGGCATTGTCCACCGCATAGACCGGGACACCTCGGGGCTGATTATCGCCGCCAAAAACGACTTTGCCCACCTGGCCCTGGCCGACCAGCTGCAAGACCACTCCCTCTACCGGGAATATGAGGCGGTGGCCGTGGGCGGCTTTAAGGAGGACGAGGGGACGGTCTCCGCTCCCATTGTCCGGCACCACAACGACCGCAAGAAAATGGCGGTAAACCATCTTCAGGGCCGGGAGGCCGTGACTCATTGGAAGGTGCTGGAGCGGTATCGGGGCTGCACCTACCTTCAATGCCGCCTGGAGACAGGGCGTACCCACCAGATTCGGGTACACATGGCACATTTGGGTCATCCGCTGCTGGGGGACACGGTTTACGGCAAGCCGTACCCCGGCTTGGCCGGACAATGTCTCCACGCGCGCAGACTTTCCTTTGTCCATCCCCGCAGCATGGAGCGGCTGACCGTGGAGTGTCCCCTGCCCGAATATTTCGAGGCGGTCTTGACAAAATTGCGAAAAATGGTATAGAATAGCCACTGGCCGCAGACAATCGAACACAGGGGCGCTGGACGCAAGTCCGGCTGAGATGTAGGGAGCTATCGCGCTTCCCGGTCCCTTGGCAAGCACTGAATCGATCGCCGCACATGGATTGGTGAGCAGATTTTTTGCCCGGTGAGCCAAAAACGCGCAGAAATACTGACGTATTTCAAACGGTTTTGGGGATGTCCGGGCGGAAAAGATGCCGACAAGGCATGTGTGGGGAGTGGTTTAGTGGTTGCCTAGACCTGATCCGGGTAATGCCGGCGTAGGAAGATGATTCGGACATTTTTGTCGTTTCTTCAACGTACCGCATTGCACTCGTTCAGATTGCATTGCGGTATATTTTGTTTGGAGGAAGAAACGATGGAACACACAGCAACAGCAAGAAAAAGCACCAGCCGGGTAAACGTCCGTATGCTCTGCGAGGCCGCTATTATGGTGGTTATCGCGCAAATTCTCGGGTATATAAAGATATGGGAAATGCCTTGGGGCGGCTCTATCTGCCTGAGTATGCTCCCCATCTTTTTCTTTGCCGTGCGCTGGGGCATGGGCAGCGGCCTGATGGCAGGCTTTGTTCTGGGTATTTTGCAGTTCATGTTTGATGGTGGCTTTGCGCTGGGCTGGCAATCCATCATTGGCGACTATCTGGTGGCCTTTACCGTTCTTGGCGTGGCAGGTCTGTTCCTCGGGAAAAAGGGCGGCGTGTTTTGGGGCACCATACTGGGCAGTGTCGCTCGCTTTTTGGTGCATTATGTAGTGGGCGCTACCATCTGGGCGGAGTATATGCCTGCCGAGTTTTTTGGTATGAGCATGACCACACCATGGTTCTATTCTCTGCTCTATAACGGCTTCTACATGGTGATTGACATGGTGCTTTGCCTGGTGGTTTTTGCCGCCCTGTATGTACCCATGAAGAAATACATGGTGGGAGCGGACATCCAAAAATAAAAAGGTGTGATTTTTTGGGTAAGTTCAGCCACGTATTGTTAGCCAGCGACTTTGACGACACCCTCTATAACTCCAGGCGCCAGGTGTCCAAAGAAAATATTGCAGCCATCGAGTATTTTATCCGCGAGGGTGGCTACTTTACCGTGTCTACCGGACGAGCCCATCGCACCTTTACCCCCTATGCCGGGGTCGCTCCCATTAACGCCCCTGTTATTTTAAGTAACGGCGCGGTGCTTTGGGACTACGCCGCCGACAAGCTGGTGTATGAAAATCCGCTCCCCTTTACGGCGGCGGAGGATTTGACCGAACTACTCAAGGCGATGCCTCAGGTGGGAGCCGAGATTTACCACGGGGACGAGGTCTACATTCAAAACCCCAACGAGCATACCCGCCGCCATGTGGAAAAGGTAGGCACCGATTGGACGGAAATGGCTCTTTTGGACGCGCCCCAGCCGTGGAGCAAGGCGGTTTTACAGGCCGAGCGGGCTGTGCTTGAGCAGGCTCAGGTTTTTTTACTGGAGCGCTGGGGCGACCGCTATGAAATTATTTTCTCTAACGATGTGCTCCTGGAGTGCACCGCCAAGGGAGCCACCAAGGGCGGCGCCGTGCTTAAGCTGGCTCAGCTTTTGGGGGTAGCGCGGGAGGACATTTACTGCGCGGGGGATAATCAGAACGACATTCCCATGCTGGCTGTGGCGGCCATCCCCTTTGCCCCAGCCAACTGCGCTGATTTGGTGCGGGAGACCAATCCTCACATCGTCCGCGCCTGCGACGACCACGCCATCGCCCATATCATTGAAATTTTAGACGAAAGATATAAGAGCAAGGGCTAGAAGCAACGCTTCTAGCCCTTTAGGCTGTCGACAAAGTCGCCAGCCTGAGGCCGATTTCGGCAAATTGCCGAAATCGGTCGCCTTCGGGCGGGTTCCTGCACGCGAAAGCGGGAGCTCCGCCCCCCCTTTCACACTATCCCCCCGCTC
>CAZDDZ010000135.1:0-3972 GCA_964504285.1 uncultured Pseudoflavonifractor sp. | reverse complement strand
GGAATAATTGATTATGAAAAAAACACGTATACTATTTTTATTTGTGCTAGTTGCCATTGGTTTAACTGCTTGCTCTTTTACTAAATTTGATGGTAGCCGAACAGGAAATGAAAGTCAGTTTATCTTGAATTATGAGTTGCTTAATGCAACAGAGACTCAATCCCTAGAATTAGTTAGTGGCGATATTGTTAGTTTTAAGATTACTAGCGAGTCAGGAAAAGTAGATATTGTTCTTCAAATGGACAAAAAAGAACCTGTTTATAGCGGGGCGGACATTCCAACAAGTTCGTTTGAGGTGGAAATATCTGAAAGCGGAACGTACAATTGTTCAGTCATAGGTGAAAAAGCCAAAGGAAGTGTTAGCGTCATAAAAAGATATGAACAATAAGAACATATTCTAAAACAGAGTATGAGCAGTTGGCGGTGCAGTTTATATAATGTAAAAGGGGTTCTAATAATGAAAAAAGTTTGTTTTGGTTCAATTATGTTTTTGTCCGGGGTATTAAGTATTGCAATTATTCTGGCAGGTTCAATGGCTAATGAGTGGACTGTAAATGGGGAATTCTCAGCATTTTGGAATATATCTCAATATGGTCTTATGCCTGCGCTATATATTTTTGCTGGCATTTCTATTGTTGGTATGTTGCTTGCAATATGGGGAATATTTGAAAAGAAAAACTAATTTATTTGTGCCTATTACGAGCATAACGCAAAATTGTGTGTTAGTTTAAATATACTTATTATAACAGCTTTGCAGCTTCCGTTGCGGCGGTTGATTGAACGTGCAGAACCGCTCTGCCAGTTTTACTGCACACGTTCTTTCCCTCCGAAATGTGGAAGTGCAAATAACTTTTTTACCCTGTTGAACCAAAAAGAGAAGGCACAAAAGATTTTATCTTTTGTGCCTTCTCTTTTTGGTTTTATATCCCTACCTGTGCCCAGGAGTTAATTTTATACCCATTCTGCTTCAAAGCTGGCCCGGTCATTTTGGGTTGAGAGCAGAAGAACGCCATCCCTTTCTAGCTCGTAGCAAACCCGACAGGCCAGGCTTTCCCTGATGGTCCGCTCCATTTCCCCTTCCTTGGGCGCTCGCAACGGCAACGGGTTTGCTGCCTCCAGCCTTGCCCGGAGGTAGTAGGGTCCCTGCCGCAAGCTTATCTCTCTCTCGCTGACCTGATGGGGCCGTGCTCCCAGGTAGGTGGCAAAGCGGTACTCCTTCCCGTCCAGATACACTGTGCTGATACAGCCGGTAAAGCTTCTGCCGCAAAAGGGAATGTCCGCCACAGACATCATGATGCAGTTTCCATCCCACCCGCACTGGGTCCACACATATTGCCGGGGGAAAGAGCATCCTCTATCTCCCTCAATATATCCCTGCCCATTGCGAAACGTCAATTTTATCCCGCCCAGACACAGGCTCCCGTCCACTCTGTGTGCCAGACTCACCAGGCTATGGCGGCATTGCATGGCAGGCACAAAACAGAACGGACCCATAATATCATACTTGGGTTTTGTCAGCGAACTGTACCGCAATTCCCCGCAAAAGGAGATGCCCTGCGTATTACAATCAATTTGGCAGCCATCTATACCAAATGTACATTTGCCAATCCGCACTTTAAAGGGTTCTTTTTGAACTGAAAATTCCTCTGCCGGATATGCTATATTCCAAGCTTGGTCATCAAATATAATTTGTAGGGATGCCGTCTCCCGCCCGCTTTGCCCCCTATGTCTGGCGGGAATAAACACAATTGTGTGGCCGCAGCACTGCTGCTTAAAATACCAGCCTTCAAACTGTCTATGCCGCATATCGGTATACTCCTTTGCCGCGGAAACTTACCTCCAGTATTTCCCGCTGCATCCAACATATACTTATTGCCGCATATTCATTTTTGCAGGGTAAGTACTGCCTTGTTTCCCTGGAGTGTTTTTGAAAAGTAGCGGAGTATAAAAAACGCTCTAAAAGCTGCCGATAGGAATGGAGCCGTCATCCGCGGCCTTTTCAATGGCCTTAACCTGGGCCCAATAGCCATAGTTTTCGCTCACCTCGACCCGAAAACGGTCGCCCACTCGCTTGCCCATCAGCATCCGACCCATGGGAGATTCCTTGCTGATCAGCCCCCGAAGCACATCCTGCCGCACCGTGGTGACCAGCTGATAGATTTCGGTCTCCCCCTCATCCTCCAAGTAGACGGTTACCCGGTCGTAAAGCCCCGCGGTATCGGCAGCGGAGTGGTCGGTTATGACGCGGGCGGTGCGTATCATGTTTTCCAGGAAACGAATACGGCTTTCATTTCGATTCTTCTCCTGCTTGGCGGCTTTGTACTCAAAATTTTCGCTTAAATCACCGAAGGCCCTGGCTTCCTTTACCGCTTCCAGTAGCTTGGGCCGGAGCTGAATGCGGCGCTCGTCCAGTTCGCGGCGCATGATTTCAATATCCTTTTTTGTCAGTTCATTATGCATATGCCCGCTCCTCTTGTCCGGTTTTTATTCTCCCTTAAACAGCCGTTTAAACTCCTTGGGGACAGGGGCGGTAAAAACCGTCCGCTCGCCGGTGCGGGGGTCGGTGAATGCCAGCTCCCAGGCATGGAGACCCAGGCGCCCCATATCACTGGGGACGCCGCCGTACTGCTTGTCTCCGGCGATGGGACAGCCCAGCTCCTGCATCTGCACCCGAATCTGGTTCTTCCGTCCGGTGTCCAGGCTCACCCGCAGCAGGGAGTATCCCCCCTTGCTCTCCAGCACCTCGTAGTGGGTAATGGCCTCCTTGCCGCCGCTGTCAGGGCCGGCAGACCACACCAGATGGGTCACAGTCTCCAAAAGCCAGGAGCGGCAGGTGCCCTTATCCTGGGGCGGACGACCCTCCACCACGGCCAAATAAACCCGTTTTTCCACGCTGTCCCAGCTCTCCTGGAGGGCGTGCTTCATCTCCTCGTTCTTGGCGAACATGACCACACCGGAGGTATCTCTATCCAGGCGATGGACAATAAAAATGCGGCTGCGGGCGTCCTGCCCCCGCACATAGTCAGTGAGAATATGGTAGGCGGTACGATTTTTCTCCTTCTCATTTGCCATGGTAAGGAGCCCCGCCGGTTTGTCAATTACAATAATGTCCTCATCCTCATGGAGAATATCAAAGGGAGCCTTTGGCGGCTGATAGGCCGGAGGAGGCAGAATTGCCACGGTCTGCCCCGGCTTAAGGGGGTGGTCAAATTTCGTGACTGTCTTACCGTTTACCATCACCTGGCGGCGGGATAACAGTCCCTTCACCGTATTGCGGGATTTACCCTTGACGTGGGTCAGCAAAAAGGGCAGAAGGGTATCTGGCTCCTCCACCCGGTAGTCTGTGTTTTGCGCCTTCTTTTTCTCGTTCATGGTGTTCTCCTCTGCATGCGTTTTTCTCATCTTACCACAGGCGAAAGAAAAAATCCTCACTTTTGCATGTTTTTTCTCACCCAAGGAAAGAATACCCACGCATAGACTAATTTGAAAAGGAGAAAAAACATATGCACAACTACCGTTTGGTTCTTTGGCTCGCTGTTCTTTCACTGGGTCTGCTCTCTGCCTGCACCGCCCCCGCCGGAGACGCGAAGTACAATGCAGGCACCTATACCGCCAGCGCGGAGGGGTATGGCGGCCCTGTAACTGTGGACGTAACGGTGGACGAAGCCGCTATCACCCAGGTGACCATCAGCGGGCCCAATGAGACCACCGAAATTGGCGGCGAAGCCATTAAAACCCTGCCCGAGGCCATTAAAAAGGCAAATTCCGACCAGGTAGACAGTATTTCCGGTGCAACCGTGACCTCTAACGCCGTGAAGAAAGCCACCGCCGACTGCCTCAAGCAGGCAAAGAAATAGGGAAAATTTCTCCTCGACATCTGCCCATGCCCGGTGTACACTATATAATGTCTGCTGAAGAAAACAAAAACAAAGTCGTAGCAATACTTTCACCCTGTTTTTGTTTTGTTCAAGT
>CAZDDZ010000134.1:0-4063 GCA_964504285.1 uncultured Pseudoflavonifractor sp. | reverse complement strand
TCAAAAGACTGAGCTTTTTGAGCGGGGGGATAGTGTGAAAGGGGGGCGGAGCCCCGCTTTCGCGTGCAGGAACCCGCCCGCAGGCGACCGTTTTCTGCCTGCTTTGCAGAAAACGGCGCCCGCCCCATTGTGTATTTTATTTGGCCTTCGCTACAATCACCCGCACACGGCCGCCTTCGCTCTCCGCCCTGTCGTACCATCCGGTGAGGGTATAGCCGCCGGTGTTCACCCGAGAGAGGTCGGTGAGGTAATAGGTCTTGTCCCGCAGCTCGTAGACTGCCACACTGTCGGCAAGGGTATAGGTCTGGTTACCGCTCAAGGCCTTCCCCTCGCTTACGGAGGAGAGTTTTACCTCGGTCAGATTATAAATGCGATCTACCGTCTTGCCATCCAGCTTTACTTGACAGGGGCCGGTCTCTAAATTCCAGACCGACTTGGTGCTGTTATATTGACCCGGCACACCTCCCACATCGTAGGTGTAGACGGCCATCAGGCTCATCCCAATGGCAGCCTCGTTTACCTCGGTAAGCACCCCGTACTGGTGGAGGTCGCCGGTGACATCTTTTAGAATCATGTGGCTGATTTCCCCCCGGCTGTTGGTGGCGTAGTAGCGCACCATGCCCTCCTTGAGGGTAAGTCCTGCCAGACGGCTGGGATAGACCCGCCCGGCAGTGATTTTTCCGTAGGTATCCAGAATTTCCACATCGGGTGCAAATCGCAGATTGTCTGCTTTCCCGGTAAGGGTGGTCTGGCTGAGTTTTTCCACCTGACCGCCGGTCACCCGCACCAGGTCGCCCGGCTCCAGCGTCTTGTTCTTACTCTCCCAAAGGTAGCTGTATCCGCTGCCGTCGGTGGCAGTGAGGTAAACGGTACCCGCCGTATAGGTCTTGCCGTCAGCATCCCGATAGGTATCGGTGCCGATTGCGGTGACAATGCCGTAAATTGCGCTTTTGGTCTCCCCCGGGGCACGGACGGCGGCAACTGCGCCATTTCTGCCCAGCAGGAGGGTGACGGTATCCCCGGCTTTGTAGCTGCCCAGGTCGGAGAGGGCGTAGGCGGCGGCAGCGGTTTCCAGGGCATAGGTCTGCCCACCCACAGTGACCGAAGTAGGAGCCGCCGCCGAGGGGGAGACCTTTTGGATTGCCCCGGTGGCCTTTCCGGTGTATGCCCACAGGGTGCGCATGGGCTTAGACCAGTAGATCACGTCGGTGCTCTGAAGGGCGGCGAGCGTGCTCAGAGCGCCGCCTCGGTACACGACCGCACCTGAAACATCAAAGGGTACCGCCCGCTGCCAGCCGTCCTCGGCCACCACGGGCCCCTCCATAGCCGCGTTCATCAGCGCCACCCGGTCAATCTCTCCGGCAGGGGTAAGGGCATGCCCCAGGGTGGTAAGGTAGACCTGTCCGGTCTTGGTTTTGGCTGTAAGCAAATTATAAAAGAGCCACAGCGCGTCCTGCTTGGTCATGGGGTCACCCTGTGAAGCGGAGATGCCCCTGTCCAGCTTTAGGGTCTGGTACATGGCCATCTGGCCGCTGCCCCAGGCACCCGAGAAGTCTTCCTTGCGGTAGCCCAGCAGACTCAGAGCCATGGTCACCCCCTCAACTAGGGTTATATGATTCATGGGACGGAAGGTACCGTCCAGGTAGCCGCTGACCAGTTCCTTCTCCTTGGCTACCTGCACAAAGGGGGCGGCCCAATTGTTCTTGGGAACGTCGGGGTAGGGGGAAACGCTGGCGGTAGGGCCTACTCCAGACGCGTAAACCGAGGCCGCCACAGCCAGCTTTGTGAACTCGGCGCGGGTAATTTGGCGCTCCAAATTAAGGTTTCCGTTTTCGTCCCCTGCCATAATGTCCAGCGCGGCGAGTACCTGCGCAGCCTCGGTCTGTGACACCTGCGCCTCGGCGGCAAAAGCGGGGGCGGCGAGGGAGAGCAGTAATGCGGCGCACAAAAGGCCGCTCATAAGCTTATTCTTCATGTTCTTTGCTCCTTTAGTCATAACGCAGTGCGTCGATGGGATTAAGTTTGGCGGCTTTATTAGCGGGCAGGTAGCCAAAGAGAATGCCGATGGCCACCGAAACGCCGAAGGCAATCATCACACTGCCAACTGTTGGGATGGCGTTAAAGGTGCCGCCCCCCATTTGGGCCGACATAATGGCTCCGATAAGCATCCCCGCCAGCTGGGCAAGGCCAATGCCCACAATGATACCCAGCACGCCGCCGATGGCCGAGGTGGTGCCTGCCTCGATGATAAACTGACTGCGAATGTCCCTTCGTTTACCGCCCAGGGATTTACGAATGCCGATTTCTCGGGTACGCTCGGTTACCGACACCAGCATAATGTTCATAATACCGATGCCGCCCACCAGTAGGCTGATGGCGGCAATGGCAACTAGCACCACCATCATGGTGTTCATCATGGTGTTCATGGCGTCCATCATCTCGGCGGAGGACATGACAAAGTAGTAATCCGAGGACTGAAAGGTCTGAAAGAGCCGGTTTTCCACAATGCCCTTCGTGATATTGGAAGTCTCGGCATCGGCCGATGTAACCAGATAGAAATTAGTGTCCCCCTGGCCGTTCATCTTCATGGCATTGCCATAGGGGAGAAAAACCTTGTCGTCCCCGCTGCCCTCGGTCAGATCGGCCTGCTTTTCCAGTACGCCCACCACCGTATAGGGAATCCCTTTAATATTCAGGGTCTGCCCCAGGGCATCCCCGCCGAACGCCTGCTGGGCAAGATATGCGCCGATGACGCAGACGTTTTGATACCGCTCCACATCGATGTACTGAAGAAAACGGCCTTCACCGAGTATCTCGCCGCTCATGGACTGATTACGCGCCGGGTCGTAAAAGGCCTCGCTGACGCCATAAATTTTTGTGCGCTTAAACTCCATACTCTTGTAGCGAATGGTTCCTTGGGCATTGACATAGGGACTGACCCCGGCAATGTACTGCGGGTATTTCTTTTGCAGTGCGTACATATCCTCCGGCCTTATGCTGCGGGAGTCGCTGCCCCGCCCCATAATCTGCACCTGGAGAAGATTGGCGCCCAGCTTGTCAAACTGCTGGTTCATCATCTGCTGCATCCCGTTACCCAGGCTGGTAATTATAATGACTGCTGCCACGCCGATGATAATGCCCAGCATGGTAAGGAGCGCCCGCATCTTGCTGGTGGCCAGACTCTTAATGGCAAGGCGGAAGGACTGGCTGAAATTCATAGACCCGCCACCTCCTCGTCATCCGCCTGCACCACGGCGCGTGGATCGCGGGAGTCGCCGTCGTAGGTAATCTTACCGTCCTGTAAACGGACAATACGCTTGGCCTTTACGGCAATGGAATTATCGTGGGTAATAAGTACCACCGTGTCCCCCTCGGCATTGAGCTTTTGCAGGAAGGTGAGCACATCACGCCCGGTACGGGAATCCAGCGCGCCGGTCGGTTCGTCCGCCAGAATAACCGAGGGACTGCCCGCCAGGGCCCGGGCAATGGAGACCCGCTGCTGCTGCCCGCCGGAGAGCTGGCTGGGCAGGTTCTTATACTTGTCGGACAGCCCCACCCGCTCCAGGGCCGCCATAGCCGCATCCCGCCGCTCGGCAGCGGTCAGTCCCCCGTAAAGGAGGGGCAGCTCCACGTTTTCCAAAACATTGAGCTTAGGAATCAGGTTATACTGCTGGAAGATAAAGCCCAGCATACGGTTGCGAATTTCGGCCTGCTGGTCGTCATCCATGGTGGACACGTCCACGCCGCCCAAATGGTAGGTGCCGCTTGTGGGCACATCCAGACAGCCGATAATATTCATGGCAGTGCTCTTGCCCGAGCCCGACTGGCCCACAATGGCCACGAACTCACCCTCGTCAATGGTCATATTTACCCCGTCCAGGGCGTGGACGGCCTCGGTGCCCATCTGGTAAATCTTATAGACATCGCGCAGCTCTATGAGGTGCTCCATGGCGTTAGCCCCCCATCATCATGGCCATCATATTGGAGGTCGCGTTCTTGTAAACCACGATGTCTCCGGCCTGGAGTCCCTCGGTAATCTCAATGCTTGTGCTGTCGTTGCGGC
>CAZDDZ010000133.1:0-4105 GCA_964504285.1 uncultured Pseudoflavonifractor sp. | reverse complement strand
TTTGACAAAAATTTCGCCATGCCGCGCCGTTTTTCCTTGAAATCCACCCAGGATTCCTGTGGAAAAATAGCTTGCCTGACACAATTTCTGTTCAAAATTCCGGACACAGCGACTTTTCAGAAACGCTCTAGAAAAAACCAAAACATACCCGGCAACCGCCGCCGGATAGGTCGGGTCAGAATGACCCGCTCAGGCGGACCAAAGATTACACGGTTTTATCGTGTTTCTTATATAGATGTACATTCAACCTCCTCTCTTTCCCCCCTCTCTCTTTTGCCAAAGAGCCCGCCGGATTTCCGGCGGGCTCTTTGGCGTTTATTCCTCTTTAATGGCTGCCACGGCGGCGGCTACCTCGGACAGGCGCTGGGGAATGGCGATGTGCTGGGGGCAGAGGGAGAGGCAGGCACCGCAGCCCACACAGCGGTGAGGCTGGTGCGCCTCGCCCATATAATAGTGGGAATTGCGCAGGTGCCCTCCGCGGCCATCCAGCTTAAACTGATTGTACATGGCAAAACTTTTGGGAATATCCACTCCGGCGGGGCAGTCCATGCAGTAGCGGCAGCCGGTGCAGGGAATAGTGCCCGCAGTCAAATAGGCGGTAAGTGCCCCTTGTAAGACTGCTTGCTCCCTGTCGGTTAGAGGTGCAAAGGGGGCCATGGTGGAGAGATTATCCTCTAATTGTTCAGCGCTACTCATGCCGGAGAGGACCGTCATTACCCCCGGCAGAGAGGCTGCAAACCGAATGGCCCAGGAGGCCACGCTCAGCTGTGGGGCCTCGGCAGTTAAGAGATCCCTTGCTTTTTCCGAGAGTGTGGCCAAAGCGCCACCCCGCACCGGCTCCATCACCACAACGGGAAGGCCTTGGCCCACAATCAGCTCGTACTGCTCCTTTGCGCTTTGAAGCGTCCAATCCAGATAATTAAGCTGAATTTGCACAAAATCCCATGAATGCTCGGTCAAAATCTGCTCCAAAAGGGCGGGGGCATCATGAAAGGAAAAGCCCAGATAGCGAATTTTTCCCTCGGCTTTTTTGCGCAGGAGCACCTCGTACGCGCCGCAGGACTCAAACATGGGGTAGTGCTCCACGCTTAAGGCGTGGGCCAGATAAAAGTCGAAATACTCCACCCCGCAGCGGGTAAGCTGCTCCTCAAAAAGCGCGTCCACCTCTTGGGGGGTCTTGGTCTTCCAGCAGGGCAGCTTGTCGGCCAGATAGTAACGCTCCCGTGGATGGCGGGAGAGGGCCCTGCCCATAAATTCCTCTGACTTGCCGCCGTGATACATGTAGGCGGTGTCAAAGTAATTGATTCCGCAGGCCAAAGCGCGGTCAATAAGGGCAGTGGCGGCTGCCTCGTTGATTTGGGCGTCCTGCCCATCAATGGTGGGGAAACGCATGCCGCCGTAGCCCAAGAGAGATACATCCAAATCAATGGAGGAAAAGCGTCGGTATTCCATAGAAGTCACTCCTTTTTTTCATTATACGGCCTAGGCAGACGCAATGGCAAGAGTTGATGTATGGCGTTGGGAAACAAAGCAGTCGGAACCGCCCATGCATAGAATAGACGGGAGGGAAACACATGGAAATTAGAGAGCATATACTCACTCATAGCGACTGCTGGAAGGCAGGAAAGACCATAACCCCCAAGGGGGTTATGGTGCACTCGCCCGGTGTGGCGCAGCCGAACGTGCAGGTATTCCTGGATACCTGGGATGTACCAGACTGCGACGCCTGCGTCCATGGCTTTATTACCAAGGACGGCGTGGTACAGACACTGCCCTGGAACTGGCGGGGCTGGCACGCGGGAAAATCCGCCGAGGGTAAAATTTCCGCCAACAACACCCACATCAGCTTTGAAATTCTGGAGCCGGCAGGCCATACCTATCAGGGCGGTACCATGATTGGCTACGATGTGGCTAAGAATGCCGCCTATTTTGAGACGGTGTACGGCAACGCGGTAGAGCTGACGGCACAGCTCTGCGGCAAGTACGGTCTGGACCCCTTGGCCCCCGGCGTGGTCATCTGCCACTCGGAGGGGTGCACCATGGGCATCGCCAGCAATCACGCCGACGTAATGCACTGGTTCCCCAAGCACGGCAAAAATATGGACTTATTTCGCCTTGACGTGAAGCGAGCCATGGAAGGAGGAGAAGAGGAAGTGACGCAGGAGCAATTTGAGACCATGCTGGCCGCCCACAATGCGGCAATGGCGGCAAAGCCTGTCAGCCCATGGGCGAAAGAGGCCTGGGACAAGGCGGTGGCCCAGGGCGTCTTTGACGGTACTCAGCCCGGCGGTGCCTTTACTCGTGAGCAGGCGGCCGTCGTCCTGGACCGGCTGGGGCTTGTAAAGTAAAAAGGATCGGCAAGGGCCCTGCAAACGCACATGTGCGTTTGCAGGGCCCTTTTCTGGGTGAAGCGGGGCACCTAAAAACCGTGCTGTACACTGTCAGCCGGGGGTACAGTTAGAACATAGAAAAAGGTACCGCCCATAATTAGGCGGTACCTTTTTCTATGGGGGCCATATGCTGTATCTTAAGTACGCCGCCCGTAGGCGGCGGTGGAAGATTAGCCGCGGGCGCAGCCGCAGGACTCGGTCATCTCCACAGCGGCGGAGAGGTTGGCGGTGCCGCGGGACATAGTGGCGGGTACGGAGATATAAACGGGGAATTCCATCTCCTGGCGTGGGCATACCGGCCAGTCGGGGAAGGAGGGCAGGGTAGCGATACCGTTGCAGCCACAGCCGCAGTTACATTCGCAGCCGCAGTTACAGCGAGACATCATGCCGCAGCCACAGCCACAGCCGCAGGAGGACCGATTCCGATTATTACAGCACATATTGAGTAGCCCCCAAATATAATTTGGGGCGCGGGGCGGCGCGCCTGCGCCATCTCACGCCCCACGATTCAATATATGCGCGGAGTCCACCGGCTGGAACAAGGTAAAAAAAGACCGCCGTCATTGACGGCGGTGACTTTTTTACATGGGGCGAACGTTGACAGCGCGCAGCTTGCCGGCGTCCTTGGGATCGGGCTCGGTCTCGTAGGAAACCTTCTGACCCTCAGCGAGAGTCTTAAAGCCGTCAGTCTGAATGGCGGAGAAGTGCACGAACACGTCGTCGCCGCCCTCGTCGTTAGAAATGAAGCCGAAGCCCTTGGTCTCGTTGAACCACTTAACAGTACCCTGCATTGTTGGTACCTCCTAAAAATTTTTGCCCCTAAATACAAAAAAACCACAGCAATGTATGTCATCAAACGAACAGACGATGACTTACAGAACTGTGAGTCTGGGTCGTACATTAGAAGAGCAGTCTTATCATAACACAGGCCGTTGCGGAAAGTCAACACATTTCCGCAAAGCGCCTGTGTTTTCGTTTTTAGTATCTACGTGGGGTGCATAAGCGCCGGGGTTGCCTGTCGCTCCGGTCCAAGCGCCCCTGCTCGACGGCGCGGCGCTTCGGTGTCACGCTCCTGTTGGGCGCATGGGCGGGTCACTAACTCCTGCGACTGCGCAAAAAAGCTTCGGGCGGCTTGCGTGGGTTGCCGCCCTGCGCTTTTTCGCTCCGCTCCGTCGTTAGCACCCCTATGCGCCTACGGGAGCGCTTCTGAGTTAAGCCGCGTGACGGAGTAAGCGGCGGTTCAACGAGCCGGACTTTAAATAGACGCATAGACGAAAGGTTTGCGTTTCTGGGGGGCCTTGTGCCCCAACATAAAGCCTAAGGGGGCCGGGGTCGGAACCCCGGCGGACTTTGCCTACTTTCCTCCGCAGGAAAGTAGGTCGCCGAAGGCATGACAAGATAGCGATGAGATAGAGACAAGCGTAGACGGGGAAGAAAAATCGGTTGCGCTTCTGTGTCACGCCTTGCACGTCTCGCGGGCGGTGCGCTTTCCCTCCGACCCCGGGCAAACCCGGCACCGCCTTGCGGGAGACGGCGGAACCTGGGCTTTGCCCGTCGCTCCAGTCCAAGCGCCCCTGCTCGACGGCGCGGCGCTTCGGTGTCACGCCTCCGTTGGGCGCATGGCCGGGTCGATAACTCCTGCGACTGCGCAAAAAAGCTCCGGGCGGCTTGCGTGGGTTGCCGCCCTGCGCTTTTTCGCTCCGCTCCGTCGTTAG
>CAZDDZ010000132.1:0-4514 GCA_964504285.1 uncultured Pseudoflavonifractor sp. | reverse complement strand
CCCACATGGGGTGCGTCCTTTTCTTGTGGAATACTACTTTGGATTTTTCTCCCTGCCGCCCTTGCAAATTGTCCTGTTTTTATTAAAACATGCCTTCCAGCCATTGGGCGACGGGCAAATAAAGCAGCGGCAGAAAGATGGCGGGAAGCATATTGCCTACCCGCAGCTTTTCCTTAGAAAGACCCAGCATATTGATGGCGATGCCCACAATGATGGTGCCGCCGACGGCACTCATCTCCACCACCACAGGAGCGGGGATAATGTCGCCCACCACGGCGAATAGAAGGGTCAGTCCCCCCTGGTAAAGGAGCAGCGGAATGACAGAAAAGGCCACGCCGATGCCCATGGCCGCGGTGAAGGTGATGGCGGTGACCCCGTCAATCACCCCTTTTGATATAAGAATGTCATACCGGCCCATCATGCCGGCCTCCATGGCCCCGTTAATGGCCATAGCCCCCACGCAAAAGAGCACCGAGGCGGTAACAAAGCCCTCCACAAAGCGGCTCTCCCCCTCCCCTTTCATGAGTCTGCGTCGAAGGAGCTGTCCCAGCCCATCCATGCGCTTTTCGATGTCCAGCCCTTCACCGATGAGGACGCCCACCACCATGCAGACAATGACGCAAAGAGTATTTTCCGTCTTGATCATGCCGGAAATACCAATGCCAAGCACGCACAGCCCCAGCACAGCGGTAATCGCGGCGGTAAAGCGGCTACTGATTCGATTGCGGAAAATAAGCCCCAAGGCGCTGCCCAGCAGCACTAAGGCCATATTAATCATCGTTGCGAGCATCGGGCCCCACCTTCTCTTTCTATTACCCAATCATTATTAACCGCATCATCATACCCGCTTGTCCGCCATTTGTCAAAAGTCTTTTCTGTTCATGTCCGCCCCGCCATGTGAATATAGTCTGAGAGAGGACGGCAAGGGGAGGGACGTATTTTGGCACTGAATAAAAAATCTATGCTGTACGGCACACTGGTACTGACAGGTACCAGCATTGTGTCCCAGCTTCTGGGGTTTATCTACCGCATCTTTCTCTCCCGGCTCATCGGGGCGGAGATTATGGGGCTTTACCAGCTGATTATGCCGGTGTACTCGGTCATCATGTCTCTGACCGTGGTGGGGCTTACCGTTTCGGTCTCTAACCTCTCCTCCGGCTACCACGCGCTGGGAAACCGCAAGGCCATTACCCAGGTGCTCAGCCGCTGTGTTTTGGTCTTTCTGATTCTCTTTGCCCTGGTGGCGGGGGTAACCGTGCTCCTCTACGATCCCATTTCGGTTCACCTTCTGGGGGACGCACGCACCCAAATGGGGCTGCTGCTCCTGCTGCCATGCATTCTGCTTACCGGTATCGAAAATCTGCATAAGCATTATTTCTACGGCACGGGCAACATCCGTCCCGCCGCTACCACCGAGCTGGCCGAGCAGTTTATCCGCACCGGAGCTGTACTGGGTCTGCTCGTCTTTTTCCTGCCTCAAAATCCGGAGCGCACGGTGGCCCTGATTGTGGTTGGCATGTGCTGCTCGGAAATTTTCTCCTCTATTACCCAGGTGGCCCTGTTCCGGCGGCATATGCGCCGTGCCGAGGGTCTGCCCGGGCCGGGAGAGCGTTCCAAAACCTTGAACCGCAAAATTGCCTCCATCGCTCTACCCATCGCGGCCACCTCCCTGCTGGGTAATCTCATGGCCTCAGCCAATGCAGTGCTCATTCCCCAACGGCTGGTCGCGGCCGGCATGGACGTATCGGGCGCTATGAGCGCCTTCGGCATTATTTGCGGCATGACGGTGCCTATGCTGTGCCTGCCCACCGCCTTTATCGGCGCACTTGGATTAATTTTAGTACCAAAGCTGGCCGAGAGTGTGGCGCTTGGCCGCATGGGTGAGGCCCGGCGGCGCATTCACAAATCCCTTCTGGCCACCAGCGTACTCACCATGCCCGCTATGGCTCTGCTGGTAGTGCTGGGGCCCACCATCGGAGTCTACCTCTTTAAAGAGCCCACCGTGGGTAACTACATTGTGCCCCTGTCAGTGGCGGTGCTTCTCACCTGCTATGAGTCCGTGCTCGGCGGCAGTCTAAACGGTGTGGGGCGGCAGGCGGCGGCCGCCCGATCTTCCCTGTTCTGCGGCGCGGTACAGCTCGTGTGCACCTACGTGCTTATGGGTATTCCCGGCGTGGGGCTGGGTGGGTACGTGATGGGTCTGCTTATCAGCACCGTCTTGGGCGTGGCCATCAAGTGGTTCCAGGTACGGCGTGCCACAGGGCTTAAGCTCATGCTGTTCCAGTGGGGCACCGCCCCCGCGCTTGCCGCCATCCTCACAGGGCTGGTGGTAAATCTTTTGTTCCGTTTCCTTATGGACAGCGGAGTAGACGGGGTTATTAGCTGTCTGGCTTGCCTGATTTTCGGCGGCGTACTCTATCTGGCCGCTCTCAACGCCCAGGGAGTGCACCCTCTTCAGCTTTTTAAACTTCGCGAAAAATAACATTTTCCTTACACCTTCGGCAAAATACTGTTAGAAAAGCCTCCCGTGTGTTATTCTAAGGAAGCTCTAATTTAATCCAGTCGTGTAGATTATCAGGTGTATTTTTTGTCCGGCAAGCCAAAAAATTGCAGGAATCCTGACGGATTGCAAGGTTTTTTGGCGCAGTCCGGGTAGAAAAGATACCGCTAAGATATGCGGCGGGATTAAATCAGAGATTTCCTAAAGAAAACACAAGGGAGGAGGGGTAACATGAAGAAGCCGTGGCGGCGCAGACGCAATCGTTCTCTTTGGGCGCTTCTACCCCGCCCTTTTCGTCTGCCTATGATACTGCTGGCAGTGGTGGTGATGCTCCTGGCGGTTTGGCAGCTTAGGCCCACGGCCCAGCCTGTGGCGGTAGCCCCCGACTGGGTAAAGCAAGATCTGCTGCCCGTTAATGAATATTCTCGTCCGGGCACACCTTTGGAAAACATAAACGGTATTGTAATCCACTATGTGGGCAATCCCGGCACCACGGCGGAGCAAAACCGCAGCTACTTTGCCAATCTGGCTCGCACCGGGGAAACCCATGCCAGCAGCCACTTTATTGTCGGTCTGGAGGGGGAATCCATTCTGGCCGTCCCCACCAACGAGGTGGCCTATGCCTCCAGCCAACGCAACAGCGACACAATTTCCATCGAGGTCTGTCACCCTGACGAAACCGGTGTCTTTACATCGGACAGCTATCAAGCCTTGGTAGATCTTGTCCAGTGGCTTTCCGATTACTATCACCTGGATCGGGAGCAGATTATCCGCCACTACGACGTCACCGGCAAGGAGTGCCCCCGCTGGTTTGTGCAAAGTCCGGAGCAGTGGGAGATATTTTTAGATCAAATTGATTTCACGCAGTCATAAAGACTGATGGTCACAATAGAGTGAGAGGGCTTTGGCGGTAAAGCAAGTGACCGGGGGACACCCCCCGGTCACTTGTTTTTTATCGTGTCAGTTCTCCCAGTATACACTCAAACTGAACGCCCTCCAATGCAGGGGTGCCCAATACGAGGGTACGGTGAACGCATTGCTGCACAAACTCCACCGCTCTGGCGTTGGCGCTCTGCAAACTTTCCCCCCGCAGAAGGGAACCCAGCAGTACACTGGCAAAAAGGTCGCCGGTGCCGGGAAAGCTTCCCCTCTCCTGCCGGGCCATGGAAAAGCTCACCTTGCCGCTGTCTCGATCCAGGCAGGCAGCCCCCACCTCCCCCGGCACGGTGGAAACGCCGGTAATGACCACCGAACGGCGGCCGTCCAGTGATAGCCGTTCCAGCCAATCCCGCACTTGGGCAGCCTCCAGTCCGGGGCGGTAGGATTCCCCCAGCAAAATCGCGGCCTCGGTGAGGTTGGGGGTAATGACATCGGCTTGTCCGGCCAGCTGGACCATGCGTGTGCACAGCTCGTTGGTACAAGTGCGGTAAGCCCTGCCGTGGTCGCCCATTACCGGGTCTACCAGCACAATGGAGCCCTCCCGCCGGAAGGTATCAATAAATCGCCGCAGCTGCCCGATCTGCTCGGCAGAGCCCAAAAAGCCGCTGTAAATTGCGTCCATTCCGGTCCCCAGCTGGGCCCAGTGGTCGGCCACTCCGGCCATCTGCTGGGTCATATCGAGAAAAACCGCCTTGTCGCTAGAGGGAAAGCCTGTGTGGGCCGAAAGATACGCCGTGAGCATCGGGCAGCACTGGTTACCCATAGCTGCCAGCACCGGCAGCACCACCGTCAGCGAGCATCGGCCAAACCCGCTCAAGTCCTGTACCACCGCTACCTTAGGCGCTCTGTTCATCCTCCGTCCTCCTATTTTTCTATAATTGCGCAGCTAGTGCTGCAGGAATAAACCGTATTGCGGTTTATTCGATTGACATTATTATAAGTCTTTTCCCTTCAGAGTTCAATTGACATTTTGCTTTACAAATGCTAAAATTACCTTTGTTCCGTCTGCGGGCATGATGGAATTGGTAGACATGCGAGATTTAGGTTCTCGTGGAGCGATCTGTTGGGGTTCGAG
>CAZDDZ010000131.1:0-4517 GCA_964504285.1 uncultured Pseudoflavonifractor sp. | reverse complement strand
GGGTGCCCATCCTTATCGGTACACAGATGGTAGCCAAAGGTCTGGATTTTGAGAACGTGACCCTGGTTGGGGTTATTGCCGCCGACCTGTCGCTCTATGTGGACGACTACCGCGCGGCTGAACGTACCTTTTCGCTGCTGACCCAGGTGGTTGGCCGGGCAGGCCGCGGGGAAAAGTGCGGTCGGGCCGTCATTCAGACCTACACCCCGGAAAATGAGGTCATCGAGAGTGCCGCCGCTCAGGACTATGATCGCTTTTACGATCAGGAGACGAGCATGCGTGCGCTGAGGGGCTGCCCGCCCTTTCAAGACTTGCTCGTGCTTACTGCCTCCGGTACAGAGGAGAGCCAGGTTCTGCGCCTGTGTATGAAGCTGCGGCGTACTCTGGAGGGATGGATGGGTCAGTCACCTTATCGTGAACTGAATCTACAGCTTCTGGGCCCGGCCCCGGCGGCCGTTACCAAGGTTAATAACCGCTTTCGTTATAAGCTTACCCTCATCGGGAAGAATAGCATACAGCTGCGCGGACTGATTGCCTATCTGATCTGCGCCACACAAAAAGATAAAGAAAACAGGGGTGTGTCTGTCTTTGCAGACATTAATCCTCTGGATTAGGAGGAGCAGCTATGGCACTGCGCGAAATTATTAAAAGAGGAGATCCGGTTTTGGGCAAGAAGGCCCATCCTGTTACCGGCTTTGACGAAAAGCTCCACACCCTGCTGGACGATATGCGGGAGACACTGGAAAACGTGGGCGGGGCCGGACTTGCCGCGCCACAGGTGGGCATCCTCCGCCGTGCGGTGCTGGTGGTCAATGATCAGGACGAGTATCTTGAGCTGATTAACCCTACCATCATCTCCACCGATGGGGAGCAAGATGGTCTGGAGGGCTGCCTCTCGGTACCCGGCCTATGGGGCTTTGTAAAGCGTCCCATGAAGGCCAAGGTTAGAGCTCAGGATAGAAATGGAAACTGGTTTGAGGTAGAGGACGAGGGCCTGACCGCCCGCTGTTTCTGCCATGAGCTGGATCATCTGGACGGCAAACTGTACACCGAACTGGCAGGGAAGCTCTACACCCCCGAGGAGCTTGACGAGCTGATGGAGCGCCAGCAGGAGGGGAAGGGGGAATGAAAATACTCTTTATGGGTACCCCCGCTTTTGCGGTTCCATCGCTAGGGGCTTTGGTGGCTGCGGGGCATGAGCTCTGCGGAGTATTTTCCCAGCCGGATAAGCCGGTTGGACGGCATCAAAATGTGCTTCAACCAACGCCTGTAAAGGAATTTGCCCTGTCAAATGACATTCCAGTATTCCAGCCTGCAAAGTTACGTGACGGCACGGCGCTGGCAACCGTTACGGAATTAGCGCCAGAGCTGATTGTGGTTGCCGCCTATGGGCGTATTTTACCTGACGAGATATTGGACTACCCCAAAATGGGATGCATTAACGTCCACTCCTCTCTTCTGCCCAAATACCGGGGTGCGGCTCCCATTAACTGGGCTGTACTCAACGGCGATACGGAAACCGGCGTGACCATCATGCACATGGCAACCGAGCTGGACGCGGGGGACATTATTGCCCAGCGGAGCACCCCCATTGACCCCAACGAGACAGTGAGTGATCTCCATGACCGTTTGGCCAATTTGGGCGCAAAACTACTGGTAGAAACCGTAGCCGAAATTGCTGGTGGCACCGCCAAGCGCGTTTCACAGGACGCAAGTCAAATGACTTTAGCCCCAATGCTGTCTAAGGCGCTATCTCCTATGGATTGGAGCAGAACCGCCACTGAACTTCACAATCAGGTGCGGGGGTTAATCCCTTGGCCCGCCGCCATTACCGAGCTAAACGGAAACCGCTGCAAAGTATTTTCTACCCTGGTATTAGACCGCAGCACAGATGCCGCCCCCGGTGTGATATTGTCGGCGGGGAAGGACGGCATCGTTCTGGCCTGCGGCGGGGGAACCGTGCTCTCCATTCAAGAATTGCAGCCTGATGGCGGTAAACGTATGAATGCCGATGCTTATTTGAGAGGCCGACCCATTTCTATTTCGTAACAAAGGAGGTATCCCGATGGCACAATCCGCCCGCGAAATTGCTCTGCTTGCTCTTTCTGCCTGTGAACAGCAGGGTGCCTGGTCAGACGGATACCTGAAAAAGGCGCTCCGCGACGCGGGTCTGGACAGTCGAGATGCTGCCTTTGCCACCCGTATTTGCTTCGGTGTACTTCAAAACCGAATGCTTTTAGATTTTTATATTGCCCAGTATTCTTCGGTCAAGCCGGAGAAACTAGAGAACAAGGTGCTTTGTGCCCTGCGCTCCGCTGTTTATCAAATGCGGTTTATGGACAGAGTGCCCCACAGTGCCGCAGTAAACGAGGCTGTGAATTTAGCCCGGAAATATGCCAAAAACCCAAAGGCTTCGGGGCTGGTCAACGGTGTACTGCGCAGTATATCCAGGGCGGGGGAGGAGCTGCCCCAGCCAAAAGAATTAGCGACCAGGTATAGCCACCCGGACTGGCTTGTAAAGGCGTTTAGCCTTGCAGTACCAAGCGGCGAGCTGGAAGCCCTGTTAGCTGCCGATAACGATCAGCCGCCCACTACGGCGCAGGTCAATACCTGCAAAGCTACGGCAGGGGAGGTCATTGATTGCCTGACTGCTGCCGGCGTGACTGCGGAGCCGCACTCTTGGCTGCCGAATTGCTTGGTACTTTCCAATACCGGCAACTTAGAGGGGCTTAGCGCCTTTCAAGCGGGACTTTTTTATGTGCAGGACGCAGCCGCGCGATTGGCGGTTATGGCTGCGGGAGTTACCCCAGGAATGCGAGTACTGGATGCCTGCGCCGCACCCGGCGGAAAGTCCTTTGCCAGTGCCATTGCCATGGGAAATAGCGGAGAGGTTATCTCCTGTGATATTCACCCCCACAAAGAAAAGCTAATTTCCGCTGGAGCCCAGCGGCTGGGATTGGACATCATTACCCCCGTAACCCAGGACGGCAAAGCAGACCGTGAAGAATGGCACCAGCGCTTTGACCTGGTACTGGCTGATGTACCCTGCTCGGGGCTTGGCATTATCCGCAAAAAGCCGGATATTCGCTATAAGGAACCTAAGCCCCTAGAGAATCTGCCCGCCGTACAGGGGGCAATTTTAGAAAATGTTTCGCACTATGTGCGGCCGGGAGGCGTACTCCTGTACGCTACGTGCACCGTGCTGGAGCGGGAAAATGAAGTGGTGGTTCTTGATTTTATAAGCCGCCACCAGGAATTTACCTTAGAGCCGTTGGAATTACCCGGCCCGGTAGGGTATCTGCCCGACGGTATGGCCACCCTGTGGCCTCACCGCCACGGTACTGACGGCTTCTTTTTCGCAAAGCTAAGGAGAGCACCATGATTGATATAAAGTCGATGAATCAAACAGAAATGGCGGCTCTCTTTCAGAGCTGGGGGGAGCCCGCCTTTCGCACCAAGCAGGTCTTTCAGTGGCTTCACCGGGGTGTGAGTTCCTTTGAGGAGATGACGAATCTCTCCAAGTCCTTACGAGAAAAATTAACTGAAACCTGCAACCTGACCGTTCCCGTAGTAGAGCGCAAGCAGGAGTCTGCGCTGGATGGCACGATTAAATATCTATGGCGACTTAATGACGGAAATTGTATTGAAACTGTTTTGATGCGCTATCATCATGGGAATACTGTCTGTATCTCCTCCCAGGTAGGCTGCCGCATGGGCTGCGCCTTCTGCGCTTCTACCCAGGGAGGCAAGGTACGGGACTTGACGGCAGGAGAGATGATTGACCAGGTACTCTTTACCCAATTGGATGCCCAGGCTCCGGTTTCCAATATTGTCCTTATGGGTATTGGTGAACCGCTGGACAATTTTGACACAGTCATGCGGTTTCTGGAACTGGTAAACAGCCCGGAAGGGCTGAACATCGGTATGCGGCATATCTCCCTTTCTACCTGCGGATTAGTCGAAAAAATTGACAAACTGGCAGAGCTTCGGTTACAATTGACATTGTCCGTTTCCCTCCATGCACCCGACGACGAAACCCGCAGCATCATTATGCCTGTAAACAAGTCGGTGGGAGTAGAGACACTCTTTGCCGCCTGCCGCCGTTATTTTGAAAAGACCGGCCGTCGCATTTCCTATGAGTACGCCATGATTGACGGTGTAAACGATACCGACCGTCAGGCTGATCTGCTGGCAAAGTACCTCAAAGGGGCACCCGGACACGTCAATCTGATTCCCCTGAACGAAGTAAGGGAAAGTCCCCTCAAACCAAGCCGCCGTGTGGCAGCTTTTCAAAAGCGGTTGGAGAGTCATGGTATCACCACCACCGTCCGCCGAAAGTTGGGCGGGGATATAGACGCTTCCTGCGGACAGCTGCGAAGAAAAGCAATGGAGAAGCGCTGAGCCGCCGAACAGGGGAAATAACGACGGAGCGAAGCGAAAAACGGAGATTGGCGTCTCCCGTAAGCCACTTGGAGTTTTTTGCGCAGTCGCAGGAGTTATTGACCCGACCGTGAGGT
>CAZDDZ010000130.1:0-4756 GCA_964504285.1 uncultured Pseudoflavonifractor sp. | reverse complement strand
CCAACCATGTAAGGGTACCGTTGTCGGGAGTGACCACATAATACCCGTTTTTTGTTTTTGCCGCACAGGCGCGGCGTCTGGTTCCCACACCGGGATCCACCACAGAGACAAATACGGTGCCCTCGGGCCAGCAAATGACAGTAGACTGCAAAATAGAGGACGCCTGAACAATGTCGAAGGGGCGAATAACGTGGCTAATATCGTAAATCTCCAGCGTGGGATCTACCTTTTTGCAGACGCCGTGCATACAAGAGACCAGCCCGCTGTCAATACCGAAGTCGGACTGCATTACAATACTGGGCTTGTTCATATCCCGCCCCCCTTATTCCTTGCCCGCCGGGGCAGGAACCTTCTCAAAGCTGATGGGCCACTCGCTTCCGGTGCCGAGGTTATATTCCTCACTGAGATTGCCCATATTTTTAGAAATTTGAATTTGCTGGGTCTCACTGATCATAGCCAGCACCTCGCCGGGCGCCACATAGCCAAAGCTTTTCGCGTACGGAATGACGCCGGAGTACACAACCTTGTCGCCATGGCGGACGGTGGTTTTTAGGAACTGGCCGTACTCAATGCCCTCCTGCTCAAATACCTCGCACGGAATATTGGTGCAAATGAGACCAAAGTGCCGGTCCGCTGTCTCCAGCATGCCGGAGATGACGCCGTCCTTCCGTTCTACCGGGAGGCTCTTGTGGACGATGATCTCCTCCACGGGGTAGGGCGCGCCCACCTCTTCGTAAGTAATTATTCCGGCGGCCAGCTTGGCGGCGGTGTAGGCAAAAAGGTCGCGGCCGTGGAAGATATTCACCTTGCCGGTACCTGGCAGGCGGTGGCGCGTCTCGTCAATTTCGCGCACCTCTACAATTCCAATCTGCTCCTTCATGTGGGTAAGGCTTCCATTGTCAGGGGTAACCACATAGCTGCCGTTTTTCAGCTTGGCAACACAGGCGCGGCGGCTGGTGCCCACGCCGGGGTCTACCACAGAGACAAAGACGGTGCCCGCAGGCCAAAAATTGACCACATAAAACAGGGAAAAGGAGGCCTCGTAGGTGTCAAAGGGGCGGATGTCGTGGTTGCTGTCATAGGCGCGCAGCTCGGGGTCTACGCCCACGATAACGCCGTCCATGGTGCAGGTGGCAATGCCTTTGCCAAAGTCGGTCTGCATGACAATAAAGGGTTTCATATTTTCAGCATCCTTTTTATGTATTTTATATGGGTTATTGCTTGGCGGCGACCTGTCCGTCTTGAATAGAGCGCATGTACTTACGCGTAAGGGGTGTAAAGCACATGGCAAGCCCCGAGCCAAACACAAAGATACCAGGCAGAATGGTAAACAGATTTTCAATGGCGCCCAGCGCCTGCGCCGTCTGCTGGGGCGCGTCGGCCACAAAGCCGCCGGCATCTAGCAGGAAGCCCAGCACCAAAGAGGCCACCGCACCGCCCAGCTTGAGCAGGAAGGAGTAGTAGGAAATATAGATCCCGTCCTTGCGGACGCCGGTCTGATACTCGTCGGCATCCATCACATCGTAGACAAAGTTAAAAATGAACATCCAGTAGGCGGCGGGGCCGATGCTGGCCAGCACCATGTAGCCAATAGCCATGGGTAGGCTGGTCACGGTAATGAATTTTGCCAGAATCATGACAATGCCGCTAAGCCACATGCAGCCAATAAATACATGCTTTTTGTCAAAGACAAGGCCCAGCTTTGTCAGCACAAACGCCATACCTATGGAGGTAATGGTGTTGGCGAGAAAAATTGTGGAGGCCTGTGCCTCTCCCAGCCCCAAGTTGTAGACCGTAAAGTACATAACACTGGAGTTAAAGAGCGTCATGTTCACGTTCATGAACAGGGCTGCGGCGATAATGAGCAGATAGGGCTTAAAGCGCATAGCGCAGCCAATTTCACCCAAGAGGGTACGGATGGTCTTTTTTTCAATTTTCTCTACCGCTTCAATTGGCTCCAGCCCGCGGGTGGAGCGCCACATAACCAGCAGCGTCACCACCACGATGACGGCCGCCACCACAGCCACATAAAGCCACGCCGTGTCGGTTGCCACGCCCCGCTCCAGCAGCTTGCCAATGAGGAAGGTGGGCAATGTGCTGGCGCAAAAGGTGCCCACAAAACCCGTGACCTGGCGGATGCCGGAAACCTTGGTGCGTTCACCGTCGTCTCGGGTGACTACCGAGCCAAGCGAGTAGTAGGGGATATTGTACATGGTGTAGGCCGTCCAAAATACCAGCACCATAACGATGTAGTAAATGCTCTTTTGGGCGGGCGGCAGGTTAACGTTCAAAAACAGAAGCACAATGGATGCGCCGAGGGGGGCAATGGAGGCCAGGATAAAGGGTCTGCGCTTTCCGTGTTTGCACTTGGAGCTGTCCATCATCATGCCCAGCACGGGATCGGTAACGGCATCCCATGCGATGGCAATGGAAATGATGACGCCGGACACTGCGGGGCTTACCCCCGCCACTGTGGTCAGGAAAAAGGAAAGGAAGTTAAAGATGAATCCGTATGCGGTATAGTCTCCCCATGCGCCGAGAGAATAGCCAAGCATTTTGCCAAAGGATAATTTTTTCTGCTCCATATCGTTCCTCCTATATTTTGTTGCTTATAGTGTGTGCCGCAGTGTCACTACCCCCCATTTCCCTATCTCATTAAACCCGATTTGCTTAAAGAGCGAACGCTCCGGAGGCGCTTCATTAAAAAGACACGGGGTTCGCCCTTGACGCAGCATTTCCCGGCACAGCGCGGAGACCAGCCCCTTGCCAAGGCCCTGTCCGCGGTAGGCGGGTGCCACCCCAAGCCCCCCCACCATACAGGTGGTTTCGGTCTGCGCCGCGCTATTAATGTGCGCGATAATTTCACCCCCGCGCTCCAGATACAGATGAATCCCCTCGCCGTTTTGAATGCGATTAAAAATCATATCCTTCACGGCATATATTTGCTTAAACTCCGGGATACTCATTAAAAAGGCATGGATGCGATCCACATCGGAAAGTCCGGCGCCGCAGGTGGGAATATCTTTCACCAAAAGCGATTGGTCGCGCAGTGCAAAAAGCTCCTTCTGTATGTACGTATGGGGCAGGGAGAGCTGTTTCTCCAGGGGAGAAACACAGGATGCCTTGCCCATAATCGTATTTACCGATGGGTCAATCAGCGAGATGAGAAAATCCGCATCCTCTCCGGTGGCGTCCCCCGATAAAATCAGATTGTTAAAGTACCGCAGATACACGCCCCGGCAAGCACCCCTGTGATCGGTAGACAGGTAAACCTGCTGGTAGCCCTTGTCATATCGGTGGCTTTCAATATCTGAAATCAGGAAGGTATTATATACGGCCTCCCGCTGCAAAAACGGTGCAATCAGCGCGTGCTGCGCCTCCCCCGCCCTAATAATCATATCGTCCTCCTAACTTGTTGAACATCTTTTAAACAAGTATAACAAGCTGATTTTTTATTGTCAAGAGCCATCTTTTTATTTTCTTGAGCTTATCTAAAAAGTAGCAAAATGCACAGAAATGCAGAATTTTTTTGTCAGGCAAGCTAATTTTTTGCAGCCATACTAACGCACGGCAAGGAAAATCGGCGCTGCCATGACGGAAAAAGACAAGTTTATGGGCGCTTTGACACTGTTCAGATACGCTCTTGTACTACATTGATAATTTTGCTATAATACACTTGTTTAACAAGCACGAAGGAGGGCGCGTCATGGACGAACGGTCATTTGGCGGAAAGATTCCCACCTATTTGGGTGTTTATAATGCACTTTACTCCGACATTACTGGCGGGGTATACTCGGAAAACGAGCATTTGCCGGGGGAGGCCGTTCTGGCGGAAAAATACGGGGTGAGCCGCAACACCCTGCGCCAGGCCATGGCAATTTTGTGCGAGGACGGGCTAATTGCCCGCTCGCAGGGCAAGGGAACCATTGTTCTCGCCCCCAGAGATCTCCCGGTGAATCCCCGTCCGGAAAACCCTATGCTCTCGCTAGCCAGGCTGCCTGTGGACAACATCAGGCTGCAGTATAACTACGGCCCCCCCACAGATATTGCCCGCAACAAGCTCTCCCTGGAACGCAGCGATATTGTTTTGGCCTGCGATGCTTGCTACTGCAGCGGCGGCAAGGTTGTGGGCTACTCCTTTCATCAGATACCCACCCGTTTTTTTGGCGAACTCGGACTGGATTTATCGGCAGCCAACGCCGTGGAGGAGCTGGTTACCAGGCGCATTTTTACCCACGCCGAGCGCTGGAGTATGACCATTAAGCTGGTTTTTGCCAATGAAATGGAGCGGGACTTTTTGGAGGTAGAGGAGGGACGGCCCCTTATTCTGCTGGAGACCCTGTTGCACCAGTCCTCGGGAGAAGCGTTTGCCAGATGTAAATTCTACTGTCTGCCGGAGCATTATCACCTGCAATTCCAAATTTAATATTCGCCGGACAGATGAAAAAACTGCTATCAAATAAAAAAGCAGGGCATCCAATGTTGGATGCCCTGCTTTTCCACGCCAGTGGCGCGTCACAAGTGTTTTGCCCAAAGTCATAATCTCGCTAGGGTTCAGAAAACCTACCCGCTTTAGAAGCTGTATACATAGGCCACGGTGGCCTATGTATACAGCTTCTTAGTTTTTAACGGCAGCTTGGGTAAGATTCACTCCCACCCAACAGTTAAGGAATCTTTGGCACGCAAAATAAAAGAGACAGCCCATAGGCTGTCTCTTTTATTTATGGAGCGGGTGACGAGGCTCGAACTCGCTACC
>CAZDDZ010000129.1:0-4800 GCA_964504285.1 uncultured Pseudoflavonifractor sp. | reverse complement strand
CTGGTGGAACATGGGGGAGTGGGTGGCGTCCACCTCGTCCTTGCGGTAGACGCGGCCGGGGGCCAGCACCCGGATGGGCAGGGGCAGGGTCTCCATGGCGCGTACCTGCATGGGGGAGGTCTGGCTGCGGAGCATCACGCGGCTGTCATTATCAAAGTAGAAGGTGTCCGACCAGTCACGAGAGGGGTGCCCCTCCTCAGCGTTAAGACGGTCGAAGTTATAGGTGGCAAGCTCTACCTCGGGGCCGTCCAGCACCTGAAAGCCCATGCCCACAAAGATTTCTTTGATTTCATCCAGAGCGATATACATGGGGTGGCGGTGACCCATAGCCACCGCCTTGCCGGGGATGGTCACGTCCAGAGCTTCGCGCTCCAGGCGGGCGTTCAGCGCGGCTTCCTCAAGAGCGGCCTGCCGGTGCTCTACCGCTGCGGTAACGGCTTCACGAACCGAGTTTGCCAGCTCGCCGATTACGGGGCGCTCCTCGGCGGACAGACCGCCCATTTGCTTGAGCACAGCAGTCAGCTCGCCCTTCTTGCCCAGATACTTGACCCGCAAAGCCTCTAAATCGGCGACCACCTTGGTCTCCGCCAGGGCGGACAGCGCTTCTTGGCGAATTTTTTCCAGTTGTTCTCTCATCGTTAAACCTCCTGTATATTTGCGGCGGGAGCAAGCCCCCACCCTGTGTTCTACCGGTGCCGGATACGGCTGCGGGCGACAAAAAAGCCCTCCGCCCCTAATCGGGACGAAAGGCAAACCTTCCGCGGTACCACCACGATTCACGCACGGGTAACGTGCGCGCACTCAAACCAATCTAACGGCTGGCAACCGTCTGCGTCTTTCCCCACAGCCGCTCCCGGGCGAACCAAGCGATGTGCTCCCGCGTCTGCTCTCAGCCGGTGACAGACACTCTCTGACGGAACATTTCTCCGCTATTTTCCCGTTCCTCACGTTTCAATACCAATCTTTATACCATATTAATAAAGAAATTGCAAGATGAAATTGACGAACCGTCCCTTTAAGCCTATAATGTACGATACTGTAAAAAAACCAGGGTATGAGGAGGAGATCGGGTGAGGCAAAATCGCGCAGAGCTGCTGCTCCATGAGCCCAATCTCTACAAGGCCTTTCTTATATTGGCGCTGCCGGTGTTCGGGGCTAATTTTATGAAAGCCTTTAACGAACTGGTAGACACCTTCTTTATCGGTCAAATATCAAATTCGGTGGCCGCCCAGGCAGGGGTGTCTCTCTCCTGGCCGCTGCTGAATATTTTTGCCGCGCTCCAAGTGGGCTTTGGCGTGGCGGGGGTTGCCGTCATTAGTCAGCTTTTGGGCAGTGGACAGAAGGAGCGGGCGGAGGAGCACGCCGGAGTGCTTCTTTGCTTGGCGGTGATACTGGGGATTCTTTTGAATTTGATCCTTTGGTTGAGTGCCCCGGCGGTCATGGCAATTACCGGCGCAGAGGGAGAGGTTTTGGCCTGTGCGGTCTCCTACCTGCGGGTGCGGTCATTTGAGCTTACCTTTACCTTTATATTTGCTGCCTTTCAGGCGGTGCGTCAGGCCCAGGGAGATACAGTCACCCCGGTTATTTTGTCGGTGAGCGCGGTGCTTTTAAACATTGTTCTTACCGGCCTTTTTGTTCGGGTGCTGGGTATGGGGGTCTTTGGTGCGGGGCTTGCCACCACCATTGGCAATATCGCTGTTGCGCCTGTGTGTCTGGTGCTTCTGTTATCACCCAGGCAGAGCTTCTACTTGACGCGGGAAAGCCTGCGTATACATCTGCCGGTTCTGCGGTCACTTACTTGGGTGGCGGCTCCCGCGGCAATCAGTCAGGCGCTTAGCTCACTGGGCTTTCTGGTGCTCCAGGCAGTTATTTTAAGCTATGGAGACCATGTGACCGCCGCCTTCAGCATCGGCAATAAAGTTTCCAACATTTTGCTTATGCCTGTGCTGGCGTTAGGCTCGGTTTTGGCGGCCTATGTAGGGCAAAACATTGGGGCGAATAATCCACAGCGTGCGCGGCAGGCCTATCAGGTCAGCCGTAACATCGGCCTGCTGGTGGCGGTGGCGGGAAGTCTTTTGCTGATGCCTCTGCGCGGCTGTGCGGTAGCCCTCCTCAGTAATGATGCCATGACGCAGGTGGCCGCCAATGAGTACATGTTCTGGGTGCTGCTGACCCAGCCGCTCATGTCTCTGTTCCAAAACTACCTGGGCGTCTTTAATGGCTCGGGTAACACCAAATATGCGTTTCTCATGGCTACCTGCCGCCTTTGGGTGGTGCGCCTACCCCTGATTTTACTGTTTAGAACCTTTACTGACGTGGGTGCCGGCGGCGTGTGGTATGCGATGGTTATCAGCAATATGATTATTCTGGTATTTGGCGCCCTGCTGTTCCGCAATGTGAATTTTTCTCCCTTGAGGGGGATACGGGCAAAAACGCCCGATGAGGAGTGTGGCATGTTATGATACTGACAACTGCAAAACAGATGAAGGAATTAGACCGTATGGCGATTGAGGAGCGGGGAGTACCCTCCTTGACCTTAATGGAAAATGCCGCTCACGCAGTGGCTGACGCTGTGATAGGGCTGGCACAGGAGCGGCAGGAGGGTGCAGGCCGTGCTATTATGGGAGAGCAGGCAACTACCGATGAAAAGAGCGGCCTGCGCGGCGGAAAACCCTTCCGTGCCGTTGTGTTTTGCGGCACCGGCAATAACGGCGGGGACGGCATTGCTGCTGCTCGGCTGCTGGTGAACGCAGGCTGGGAGGTGCGGACTGTTCTGGTAGGCAAGCGGTATCGTCTTACCAGCGACAGTCAGGAGATGACACGCCGACTGGAGGAGAAGGGGGTAAAGCTGGAGGACTTTCCGTCGGGAAATCCCGAGTTTGCCGCCTGGTGCCTGGCCGCTGATGTGCTGGTGGATGCGCTATTCGGCATTGGACTCAACACTGATTTGCGGGATGACGGGCTCATTGCGGCACAGATGATGAATACCTGCGACATTCCTGTGGTGTCAGTGGATATTGCCAGCGGCGTGGAGGCCGATACCGGCCGCATTCTGGGCATAGCAGTCCATGCCGATGTGACCGTAACCTTTACCATGCCCAAGCCCGGCCACTATGTGGGGAAGGGCGGGCTTTGCTGCGGCAAGCTTTTGGTAGCCCCCATCGGTATTCCGCAGGATTTGATTGATACCGGGGACTATCCGGTGCGCACGGTGGAGCCGGGTGACCTTCACCTGCCGCGCCGTATTCGGGACGCCCACAAGGGGAAGTTTGGCAAGGTATATATTGTAGGGGGCAGCATGGGGATGTCGGGCGCTCCCGTTATGGCAGCCCAAGCTGCCGTCCGCTCGGGTGCAGGCATGGTGACGGTAGGAGTGCCCCATCAGGTATGGCCCATTGCCGCCGCCAAGCTGGACGAAGCCATGGTGCAGCCCCTGCCCGCCGGCAAGGAGGGTACCCTGGAGCTGGGGGCGGCGCTCACGGTACTGGAGCGGTTGAGCCAGTACGGTGTATGTCTGATCGGACCCGGTATGGGACGCTCCAACGCGGTCTTTGCCGTGGTGCGCAATATTTTGCACGAGACGAAGCTCCCTGTGGTGCTGGATGCCGACGGCATAAATGCGCTGGAGGGGCATATAGATATTTTGGACGGGCGCAGCGGACAGTGCACCATTCTCACTCCCCACGATGCCGAATTTAAGCGGATGGGCGGCGACCTCAGCCATGGCGACCGACTCCGCGCCGCCCGGGAGTTCGCGGTGCTCCACAGCTGTTGCGTGGTGCTCAAAGGACACCGTACCATCACCGCTTTCCCCGACGGGAAAGCCTATGTCAATACCACGGGGAACCCTGGTATGGCAAAGGGTGGCAGCGGCGATGTGCTGGCCGGTATTCTGGTGGCTATGCTGGCCCAGGGCTTTACACCACGAGAGGCAACCCTGATGGCGGTGTGGCTCCATGGTCACGCCGGTGACCTCTGTGCCCGGGAGATAGGCGAGTACGGCATGATACCCACCGATATTATTTGCAAAATGCCCCTGGCGCTGCAAAGTATTGAAAAAAAATAAGGGAAACTCTGATGTAATCAATGTGTGCGCATTGAATCAGAGCTTCCCAAGCTTAAACAGGGAGGATGACCGCTGTGCGCAAAGGAAGCTTATGCGCACCAATGATAACCCTCTGCCTGCTTCTTACCGCCTGTGGCAGTGGCGGAACAGGAGGAAGCAAGGCAGAGGAGCTGGCCCTTTCCATCCGAACAGAATACTTGGCAATGTCCTCTTGCACCGCAAACCTGGCAGTGACAGCGGACTATGGCGAACGGACCTATGAGTACGGCCTAAATTTAGGCTGGCAGAAGGAGAGCGGCTTTTCGCTGGTTGTCACTGCGCCGGAGGATGTGGCCGGGGTTACTGTCACGGTGGCCGAGGGGCAGACCGCGCTGGAGTACGACGGCGCACGGATTGAAACGGGGGCGATTACTCCGGACGGCAGCTCCCCCATCGATGCGCTACCCGCCTTTTTTGACTATGCCAGGCAGGGCTTTATGGCTTCCTGCGTCATGGAGGGGGAGGAAGGTGCGGAAGCCCTGCGGGTGGATTACCGAGAGCCGGACGGCACACCCGGTCAGGGCACTGAAGCTACCTTATGGTTTGACACCACATCCCACGCCTTAGTTCGTGCAGAGCTGTTAGTAGACGGTGCCGCGGTCATTCGATGTGCATTTACCGGATTTCAAATGGCGTAAAACTAGAGCGTTTCTGAAAAGTCCATGCATCCGTCCTTTTGACAAAAATCTCGCCAT
>CAZDDZ010000128.1:0-4849 GCA_964504285.1 uncultured Pseudoflavonifractor sp. | reverse complement strand
TTTTTTCGTCTCCGTGCCGTCTTATCTCCCCTATGCGCCTACGGGAGCGCTTCTGAGTTAAGCCGCGTGACGGAGTAAGCGGCGGTTCAACGAGCCGGACTTTAAATAAACGCACAGACGAAAGGTTTGCGTTTCTGGGGGGCCTTGTGCCCCAACATAAAGCCCAAGGGGGCCGGGGTCGGAACCCCGGTGGACTTTGCCTACTTTCCTCCGCAGGAAAGTAGGTCGCCGAAGGCATGACAAGATAGCGATGAGATAGAGACAATCGTAGAAAAAAACAAAGGTCAGTTGCCTTGCGCTTTTTCGTTCCGCTCCGTCGTTAGCTCCCCCTATGCGCCTACGGGGGCGCTTCTGTGTCACGCCCCTCGTTGGGCGCATTACGGGTCGATAAGCCGTCACTGCGCGAAAAATGCCTTGGGCTTCGCCCAACTGTTTTTTCGTCTCCGTGCCGTCTTATCTCCCCTATGCGCCTACAGGGGCGCTTCGGGCATGACAAAGGCCGGACGCCCGCTCCTGACGTCCGGCCCAGCCAAAGGAAAGAGGATACAATGAAATGAAAAGAAACTGTCTCTTGCAAGTATTATATTACCCTAGAGTTGTTAACAGGAAAGGGGGAAAATGTTACAGAAGAATTAAATCTTTGGGGTTTTATGTAAAGTTACGGTAATCTGCGCCCCAAATACTGAATGGCGACAGCACAAGCTGTCGCCATTCAGCGGAGGATGGAGAATGAAATGAAAAAGAAACTGTCTCTTGCAAGTATGATGTTACAGCTCTATTGTTAAGAAAAAAAGCTAGAGTTGTTACAAAAGACTTAAATCGATTTCCGCTTTTCCCGCAAACGAGCAAAAAACTCCTTAAGCACCCCGGCGCACTCTTCCTCCAAAATGCCGCCGGTCAGGCGTGGCTTATGGTTAAACCGCTCCTCAAAAAGGTTAAGCACCGATCCGCAGGAACCTGCCTTGTCGTCCTTTGCACCGTAATAGACCTCAGCCACCCGGGAATTAATAATGCCGCCCGCACACATGGGGCAGGGTTCCAGGGTTACGTAAAGTCTGGCCTTATGAAGTCGCCAGCCCCCCAGTCTGTCACAGGCCATTTTAATGGCGGCCAGCTCGGCATGCGCCAGGGCGTCGCCGTCCTCCTCACGGCGGTTGCGGCCCCAGCCCACAATCTCGCCGTCCCAGACAATGACGCAGCCCACCGGCACCTCGCCCGCCTCCATGGCCTCCCTGGCCAAGTCCAAGGCTTTGCGCATATAATCCTCGTGGGTCATGTGGACACCCTCCTTTTTTGTGGCTTTTATTGTATCTTTTTTTTACATGGTGCGCAAGACGGTGGCATAAATTTAGGATATGTGCTATGCTATGAGAAAATAAATTTAGGACGGTGGTTGGGTGATAGAGGTTTTTCTCATTGCGGTGAGTTTGGCTCTGGATGCCTTTGCGGTTTCAGTTTCCAGCGGTATTTCGGTTAAGGGGTTCGGGTGGCGGCAGGCGGTTAAAATGGGCCTGTATTTTGGCTTTTTTCAGTTTGCCATGCCCCTGATTGGCTGGTTCTTGGGCAGCAGCGTCAGCGGCTACATCAAAGCGTTTGACCACTGGATTGCCTTTGTGCTGCTGGCGGTCATTGGCGGGCGCATGGTTTGGGGAGCGCTCCACAGCGCCTGCGGCGAGTGTGAGGAGGCCCCCGGCGACCTGACCGCCCGGCGGCTGATTGTGCTGGCCATTGCCACCAGCATTGACGCGCTGGCTGTGGGGGTTTCCATGGCTTTTATGGACGTAAATATTTTGGCATCCGCCGTGGTAATCGGCGTAGTGGCCTTTGTCCTGTCGGTAGTGGGGGGACTGCTGGGCAGACGCCTGGGCTGTCTGTTCCAGCGGCGGGCCGAGCTGGTGGGCGGTTTGGTACTGGTTGCTATCGGCATTAAAATTCTGGCCGAGCATTTGATGGGGGGATAGTCTGTGGAGCTGTGGAACACGCTAAAGCTGGATATGGAGCAGCACCGTCTGATTGCCCTGGTGGGCGGCGGCGGCAAAACCACCAACCTTTATGCCCTAGCCCATCAGGCGCGGCAGGCGGGAAAGCGGGTCATTGTCACCACCAGCACCCATATGATGCCCCACCCGTCCCTCTTTCTCACCGATACCTCCCGGCCTGACACGCTGCAAGAACTGCTGGCGCGGTACGGCATTGTCACCGTGGGGCACTTGAGCCGGGAGGATAAAATGACCGGAGCCGACGACCTGGCGGCCTGTAAGGCCGTGGCCGATGTGGTACTGGTGGAGGCTGACGGAGCCCGTCTGCGACCCCTGAAGGCACCCGCCGACCATGAGCCGGTGATTCCGCCCCAGGCCGACGCGGTGCTTGCCGTCTGCGGCATGGACTGCCTGGGCGGGACACTGGGAACCATTTGCCACCGTCCGGAGCGGGTTTCCGCGCTGCTGGACAAGCCGTTGGACGGTGTGATTACCCCGTCAGATGTGGCAAAGATTTTATTGAGCGAGACAGGCTCGCGTAAAAATGCGGGGGGCTTGCCCTTTCGCTGTGTCCTAAACAAAGCGGACACCGAAGCGAGGCGGGCAGGGGCGGAGGAAATTGCAGCCCTGCTGGAACAGGCGGGAGTAACCGCCGCCATTACTTGTTACACAGAGGAGGAGCAGGGAGGACTATGCTGGTTTTAATTAAAGGTGCGGGTGATTTAGCCACAGGTACCGCCGTACGGCTCTATCGGGCGGGCTTTCAGGTGGTCATGACCGACATCGAAAAACCCACCGCTGTGCGGCGCACCGTGGCGTTTTGCCAGTGCATGTACGACGGCGCCGCCACGGTAGAGGGTATTACCGCCCGCCGTGCGGCCGACCAGGGGGAGGCACGGGCAATTTTGGAGCTGGGTGAAATCCCCGTGCTGGCCGATCCCCAGGCAAATATTTTAAAAGAGCTGCCCTTTGACGCGGTAGTGGACGCCATTTTGGCAAAGCGAAATATGGGAACTGCTATTAATGACGCACCCATTGTCCTGGCGCTGGGACCCGGATTTACTGCCGGGACAGACTGCCACGGCGTGGTGGAGACCATGCGGGGACACGATTTGGGTCGGCTGCTGACCCGGGGGAGTGCCGTCCCTAACACCGGTGTACCGGGTGACATCGGCGGATACACCACCCAGCGCATTATCCGTGCCTCTGCCGACGGCATTTTTGAGCCGGTGGCTCAAATTGGACAGACGGTAGCGGAGGGCGAGGTGGTCGCAAGGGTAGACGGCGTGCCGGTTTATGCCCTGATGTCCGGCCTTGTCCGGGGAATGCTCCCCGCAGGGCTGGCGGTAAAGAAAGGGATGAAGTCCGGGGACATTGACCCCCGGTGTGAGGAGCGCCACTGCTTTACAGTATCCGATAAGGCCCGCGCTATTGCGGGAGGCGTGCTGGAGGGGCTTTTGTACTTTAGCCTGAGAACCCGCCCCAGAGCCTGATTTCCTGCGTCTGGGTTCGTTATCCTCCTCACCTTACGGCAAGTAAGGCTTCGTCGTCTGCCTTCCCAGCCACAGGAAATCAGACCCTGGGGCGTTGGCAGAAATTTGCCCAGATGGATCGGGTTAGAATTATACTGGTCAGGCTAGAAAGGAGAAGATAGAATGGAACGTTTAATTATCTGTGGTGGGGGGCATGTGTCCCTGGCCTTGGCCCAAATTGGTGCACTGCTGGAATTTGATATTGCCGTGATTGATGATCGGGCCGAGTTTGCAAGTACAGAGCGCTTTCCCATGGCAAGCCGGGTGCTGGCCATGCCTTTTTTGGCAGCGCTGGATGAGCTGGGCAGCCGGGAGGATGACTACTATGTCATCGTTACACGGGGCCATGCCTTTGACCGGGACTGCCTGGCCAAGGTATTGGAAGGCGCATACGGCTATGTGGGCATGATTGGCAGCCGGACAAAGATTGCCGCAGTCATGAATTACTTGCGGGATAGCGGAGTTCCCCAGGAAATGCTGGATGGCGTACACACGCCTATTGGCCTGAAAATTGGCGGACAGACCCCCGCAGAGGTGGCGGTATCCATTGCCGCCGAGCTTGTGCAGGTGCGTGCGGCAATGGGGCCCAAGGCCGTGCCGCCCTCGGACGGTGAGAAGGGCGTACTCTGCACCATTGTGAAAAAAACCGGCTCCGCCCCCCGGGGCGTGGGGGCGTGGATGCTAGTGCGGGCAGACGGCACTGCCGAGGGCACCATCGGCGGCGGAGCCGTGGAATTCCAGGCGGTTAAGGATGCGCAGGCCATGCTTGCGCATGGGGAGACTCTTTTGCGGAAAACCTATGACCTGACCCCCAAGGCCGCCGAGCTGGGCATGGTCTGCGGCGGGATTATTGAGGTGGAATTTACGGTTAGAGCGTAGCCCGTCATGTCCACACAGAAAGGATGAATTTCCATGAAAGAAATTTTAATGTTTATGATGACCTCTTGCCCACACTGCAAGCTGGCCTTCCGTTTTCAGGAGGAGCTGCTGAACGAGCACCCGGAGTGGAAGGAAATTCCGCTTAAAATGGTGGACGAACGGGTGGAGAGCGCCCTGGCTGATAGCTATGACTACTACTACGTTCCCACCTACTATGTGGATGGAGTCAAGGTACACGAGGGTCACGCCGAAAAAGAGGATGTGGAAAAGGTATTTAGAGCCGCCATGGGGGAGACCGTGGAGGCCTGATACCCGGTCCCATGCCGTGGGTTTAAAAAGTAGCCCTAATAGAACAAAAGAAAAGGAGACACGGTTTTCGTGTCTCCTTTTCTTTGAAATAGAAAGTCAAAAGACTGAGCTTTTTGAGCGGGGGGATAGTGTGAAAGGGGGGCGGAGCCC
>CAZDDZ010000127.1:0-5020 GCA_964504285.1 uncultured Pseudoflavonifractor sp. | reverse complement strand
CGCCCGAACCGACGGCTCCCTCGCCGTTACCCACCTCAATGAGGGAAATGCGGGAGTCGATGACCGGGTTCCAGTAAGCAAAGTTTGAGAAGTTGCCGAAGGTGGTGCCGGGGTGGTTAAACTGGCTGATACTGGCGGCACTCTCGTTGCGGCTGAGCAGCTCGTAGTACGCCTGCAAGCCCTTATCCCCGGTTTTATTGTTGAGGATGGTGTTGTTGCGGCTGACAAAGCCCTCGGTGGCAAAGGTGTTCATGTGGCCAGGGCCGCCCGACCAGGTCATTTCATAGCCGTACATGCCCACAAAGGTGCTGTCGGTATATTTCTCCGCCACCTGGTGTCCCTTGACCCACTTCTCGTTGGCGGCGTTGTAGGTGGTGAGATTATACTTGTCTGCGCCGTCGGTTTTAGGTGCGGTATCAAAGGCGTTGGAGTGGTCGGTAACCGCCAGGAAATCTACGCCCGACTGGTTGGCAGCGTAAGAGAAGGCCTCCTCCAGAGTGCCCGAACCGTCCGAGTTTTCGGCGGTATGGGAGTGGAGCTGACCAAAGTAGTTTTTGGGCTCGCCCACTACTTTAAGCACAAAGCAAAGGGTGGCTTTGGGACCGGGCAGATAGCCCTCCCGGGTTGCCCACACTTCGAATTTTACAGGAAAATCGGCTGCGGCAACGGTAATGGGCGTGCCGGACGCATAGGTTTGCTCGCTGCCCACCTTCTCGCCCGACTGACCGGCCTTGGCGGTCATAATATAGCGAATAACCGCCCCATCCTCAGCAGAGAAGGTAATCTGATCCGTCTCGGCGGCAAGCTTGCTTCCGTCATTTTTATTGCAGGCTACGGCTCCCGCCTGCGCCTGGGTAAACGCAGCTTCCGCCACCGCGGACTCCTTGCCGTTTTTAATGGCAACGGCTTTTACAGTGGCAGGCAGTACAGTCAGGGAAATGGGAGCGGTGTAAAGACTGCTGGCAGCGGTGGGGGTATTGCCGTCCAGAGTGTAGTAAATAGCCGCCCCTTCGGTAGCCGTACTCAGGGTTACCGTCTGACCCGAAGGCACGCTTCCGCCGGCGGGGAGAGCCTCCACATTGGCCACCGCGTCGGGGAGGGCAACGGTATAGGTGAGTGTGACCACACTACTGGTGGTCATGCCGGTTTTAACAGCCCTGAGATAAACGGTATAATTGCCGGGCTGAGCGGGCATAGTTAGCGTTTGATTGGGAAGGGCCAGCCAGGTACTCTCGTCGGCAGCCGCAGAGGTATTGTTATACTGAATAATTGCGTCGGGGGTGGCACAGGTGACGGCAATCTGCTCGCCAGGCTGTATTGTCGTACCCGTAGCCTTGGTGGGAACGGGCGTGCTGACTGCGGATGCCCCTTCTTTGTAAAGCTCAAAATACGGTGCATAATTTGCCTTAGGAGTACCATCTTCATTTAAACAGGTGCTCTGCTTATACGCACGGAATTTTCCGCTGTAACTTAGCGCAGAATTCATGTAGTAGGTATTTGCATCCGGGGCAGCTACATTTTGATAGATGAGAAAGCCCTTGCCGTCCACATAAGTCAGCTTCCAGCTATACTCACCCGCCTGCACAAGCGCGGTATTGCCACTGCCGCTGCATGCAATATATTGATTTGTTGCATTTTGAAGTGTAATAGCGCCATTTGATACTCTCAGCTTTAGTACATAGGTATTGGCGGAATCTGCGCTAATTGCAGCATTGGCCGGAGTCACTGCAGCGACACCCAACCAATTGTTTCCGTCTGCCTCTGCCTTTAGCGCGTTTGTGCCGTTTGCGACAAGAATATAATTTCCGTCGGTCACCTCATTTGCGTTGCTTATTTTTGCGTATGTGCTTTCTGCCGCCATTGCCCCCATTGGCAGCAACGACAAACACATCGCCAGGGTTAGGAGGAGCGCCAAAGATTTTTTAAAGCATACCTTCATTTCGCATGTTCCTTTCCTTCTTTGGTTTTGCCACCGTTCCGGGCGCTCTTTAGCCCATGCACCCCGGACAAGTGTGATGGTAATTTATTTTATTTCCATTTTTTTGAAATTACAATAGGGAAGCAAGGCAAAAAATGTAAAAAGTAAATTATTTCCAATTTGTTCTTTTTGATTTTTAAGAGGGAAAAGTGAAAATGTACTTTCTTTTTAATCGTTTTTTTATTAATTGGTTACTATTTGTTTTCGGCATTTTTACATATGCGCTTTTTCCCACTGGTCAAAGAGGGTTTTAAAAGAGGTCAGCTGTCTATTTTTGGCCAATAAAGATTTCGACTTTTTTTGCCGTTTTTCTTTTGGAGGGGCTTCGTATTGCTTCCTTCGTCATTTTCTGCTATGCTTTTTTAAAAAGAGAGGTAGCAAGAAATGAAAAATATTATTTTAATCGGCATGCCCGGCTCCGGGAAAAGCACGGTGGGCGTGCTTTTAGCCAAATCCTTGGGCTATGGGTTTTTGGACACCGATTTAACCATCCAGCAGCGAGAGGGCACACTTCTCCAGGATATTCTAAACACCCGAGGACTTGATGCTTTTTTAGATGCCGAGGAGGCCGCCATTCGCTCTGTCATTTGCGAAAGCTCGGTGATTGCTCCGGGCGGCAGCGCCGTGTGCCGTGAGGGCGCTATTGAACACCTGAAAAGCCTGGGAACTGTGGTTTATTTAAAGGTAACGCCGCAAACGCTGGAGCGGCGGCTTAATAACATTAGCACTCGGGGTATTGCCATGGCACCGGGGCAGACCCTTCTGGATGTTTACCATTACCGTGCCCCTCTGTACGAGAAGTATTCCGATGCCGTTATAGAAGTGGGGGAGCAGACTTTGGAGGAAACGGTATCTGCTGTCCTGCGTGCCCTGCTTGCGCTGTAAAGTAGCGCTACTTGTAATTTTTGTTTTTTGTGATATACTGTATAAAGAGAAATATTGCGTGCAACACGCCCGCCGAAAGCTTCCGCGGGCGTGTTTCTTCATTACGGAGGGCCTGCACGCCGCCCTGCGTAAATAATAAAAAAGGAATGTATCTATGACCTTCAAAGACCTCGGCCTTATCGACCCCATCCTGAAGGCGCTGGCCGACCAGGGCTATGAAAAGCCCTCTCCCATTCAGGAAAAAGCAATTGCTCCCGCTCTGGCGGGGCGGGACGTACTGGGCTGCGCCCAGACCGGCACGGGCAAGACCTGCGCCTTCGCCACTCCCATTCTGCAGCAGCTCTATGCCCGCCCGGTGCAGGGCAAACCCATCCGCACCCTGATTCTTACCCCCACCCGGGAGCTGGCCCTTCAAATCCAGGAGAGCTTTCAGGCCTATGGCAAGAACCTTTCCCTCCGCTCCGCGGTTATTTTCGGCGGCGTGGGTCAGGCGCCCCAGGTGGACAAGCTAAGGCGTGGAATTGATATTTTGGTAGCCACCCCCGGCCGCCTGATGGACTTGCAGGGTCAGGGCTTTGTGGACCTTTCCCGGCTGGAAATTTTTGTCCTGGACGAAGCTGACCGCATGCTGGACATGGGCTTTATCCACGATGTGCGTAAAATTCTGAAGCTTTTGCCCGAAAAGAAGCAGACCCTCTTTTTCTCGGCCACCATGCCGCCGGAAATCACCGAGCTTGTAAACTCTCTTCTGAAAAACCCGGTGAAGGTGGCGGTAGACCCGGTTTCCTCCCCGGTGGAGGTCATTGACCAGAGCGTCTATCTGGTGGATAAGGGCAACAAGAGTAAGCTCCTGGCTAAGCTTATTACCGATGAAAAGGCCAAAAACGCCCTGGTGTTTACCCGCACCAAGCACGGCGCCAACAAGGTTGCCGCCGATTTGGCTAAGGCGGGCATTACAGCCGCCGCCATTCACGGCAACAAGAGCCAGACCGCCCGCCAGCAGGCTCTTGCCGATTTTAAGAGCGGTAAAATCCGTGCCTTGGTTGCCACCGATATTGCCGCCCGCGGGCTGGATATTGAGGAGCTGGGTCACGTCTTTAACTATAATTTACCCGAGGTACCCGAAACCTACGTTCATCGCATCGGCCGTACCGGCCGGGCCGGGCGTGAGGGTACTGCCGTAGCCTTCTGTGATTTTGGCGAGCAGCAGTATTTAAAGGATATCGAAAAGCTTATCGGCAAGAAAATTCCCTTGATGGAAAACCATCCCTGGCCCATGGAGATTTTTGAGGCGCCTAAGGACGCCAAGGGTCGTCCGGTAAACGCTGACGACGCAGAGGCACGGGCCGCCGCTCGTGAGCGCAAGGCCCTGCGGAACGCCGAGCGGCGGGCCGCACAGACCAAGAAGGATACTGCTGTGCCTGCCGGACGGGAAAAGAACAGCCCCCCCAAGGGTGCAAAAGCAGCCGCGCCGGAGGTTGATTCCTCTCGCCGCGGCCGCTCTCAGGAGCCAAAGCCCCGGAACTTCGCTGCCCCTAAGCCGGCAGCCACCCGTCCCGCGCCGACTGCCTCCATTCCCGGCAGTAATCAGCCTAAGAAATCCAAGCGCGGATATCGGCATCAGGATTTACAGGGCACAATGCCCTCCGCTCCACAGCAGGCACAGAGCAGCTTCCACCGCCCCGGCGCACTGGACGGGGATAAAATTATGGACGCCACAGCCCGGCTGCTGGCTCCCAGACCCAAGCCCGCTGCCCCTGCCCCCACATCCGCCCCTGCTGGGCAGGGCAGCTCTGCACGACGCTCCTCTCCTTCCTCTAAGAATGGAGGCAAGCCCAATACGGGCCGGACGCAGACTCCCACCGCTCCCATTCAGCAGCAGTCCCGCCCCGCGCAGAAGCCCACCCCACAGCCCCAGAAGCAGGAGGGGAAGCCCCACAACGACCGTAACCGGGGCCGTGGCCGCCGCGGCGGCCCTCCCGAGGTAACACTGCGCCCCGGCAGTCAGAAGGACTCTACTGAGCAGCCTACGCTGGTAAAGCCGTATTATATTAGCTATGATGATTAATTAGCTGTATAGATTCTGCCGCACTGATTGCGGGCAGTGACCTTATCCGATGATTGTATTGTAATACAAAACGCGCCCCGGCCGATTGG
>CAZDDZ010000126.1:0-5030 GCA_964504285.1 uncultured Pseudoflavonifractor sp. | reverse complement strand
AGGCATTTTTCGCGCAGTGCTGGCTTATCGACCCGGCCATGCGCCCAACGGGAGCCGCTTCTGTGTCAAGCCGCATAACGGAGTAAGCGGCGGTTCAACGAGCCGGACTTTAAATAGACGTATAGACGAAAGGTTTGCGTTTCTGGGGAGCCTTGTGCCCCAACATGCGCCTAAAGGGGGCCGGGGTCGGAACCCCGGCGGACTTTGCCTACTTTCCTCCGCAGGAAAAGTAGGTCGCCGAAGGCATGACAAGATAGCGATGAGATAGAGACAAACGTAGAAGGAAAACAAAGGTCAGTTGTCCTGCGCTTTTTTGCGCATTAAAAGGGGCGACTATTCCACTGTTTTAAGAGATTCCACCATATCAATCTTTTTTAGGCGTTTGCGGGCAGCCAGATTGACCAGGAAGGAAAACAGGAGGGTTAAAAGCACCGCGTAGAGGTAGCTCATGGGGCGGGCGGAGCGGCCAAACATTACCATGTCAATTTCCACCGTCAGCACCAGCCATTGGTGGAGGTATTTGCCCATCAATAAACCCAGCCCCACACCAAATATAGTGAGAAACACATTTTCGCGGTAGACATAGGTGGCCAGCTCTCCGTCGTAAAAGCCCAGAACCTTTAGAGTAGCCAGCTCCCGCATACGCTCGGTAATGTTGATGTTGGTAAGATTATAGAGCACCACAAACGCCAGTGCGGCGGCGGCCACAATAACCACTACCACGGCATAATCTACGCTCTCCATGCTCTTGGAGAAGGTGTCACGAGTCTCACGGATTCGGCTGATGGAGTTTACACCGGAGAGAGCAATAAGGTCGGAGGAAACTGCGTCGGCGGCTGCCTTGCTCTCATCGGCATACCGGGCTAAAATCACGTTTGTGCTTGGATAGATGCCGAAAATCTGCTCGTAATACGTGGCGGAAATATAGACGTAGTGAAGAATATAGTTTTCCGTTATGCCGGACACCTTCACCGAAACCCGGCTGTCACCATCCAGCGTAATGCTGTCGCCTACCGCCACACCCAGCATTTGAGCCAGTTTTTCAGTGAGCACCACCCCGTCGTCAGGCAGGGAGACGCTCTCGCCGTCCAGACGGTGGCGCAGGTGGATAAAATCATCAAACGCAGCCCTGTCTTCCACGGCAAAAAGGTAGGCATCCATGGTGCGCTTAGTGCCTTCCACGGACAGGGAGTCAGTGTGGCAGGGCATCCAGGTTTCCACATTGCTGTTTTGTGTCAAGGTGCGTGAAATTTCAGCCAGCTCATCCCCCGTCAGATCGTCAGCCAGGCTAATGTCACTGGAGTAGGTGGAAATTTCGTCGTACTGCTTATTAAGTACATCAAAAATGGAGTCCCGGAGACCAAAGCCCGCTACAATCAGGGCGGCGCAGCCGCCAATGCCAACCACTGTCATCCAAAACCGCTTTTTATAGCGGAACAGATTTCGCAGAGTGACCTTCCAGGTAAAGGACAGCCGGTTCCAGAGAGGGGACACCCGCTCCAGCAGTACCCGCTTGCCCGGCTTGGGAGACTGTGGACGCATAAGAACGGCGGGGGAGGCCATTAGAGCGGCAAAAACGGTGGCCAGAGCGGTGCCCGTGACGCAGAACACCGCCGCCCCCACGGCCAGAAGGGAAATACCGGGATAGAAGAAAATGTTTAGATCTCCCACGGTGTAAAGAATTTTCCAAGCGTTAAAAATAATGGTGGGAATTAAATAACAGCCCAGGGCCAGACCGGACGTGCCGCCCAGGAAGGAGGCCAGGAAGCCGTACCCCACATATTTAAGGGCAATGGCGCCCTTGCCGTAGCCCAGCGCCTTCATGCCACCAATCTGCACCCGCTGCTCCTCTACCATTCTGGTCATGGTGGTTAGGCAGACCAGCGCCGCCACCAGGAAGAAAATCAAGGGGAACACGCTGGCCAGGTTGCCCATGCGCTGGGCATCCTGCCCGTAAGAGACATAGCCGACGTTGGTGCCGCGGCCCAGCAGATACCACTTGCAGTTTTCAATCTCGCCAATGTCCCGCCGCGCGTCGTTGAGCTTGCGCCGTGCGTCGGAAAGCTCCTGGTCAGCTTCGGACTTGCCATCCTTATACTCGGACAGACCATCGGTGTATTCTAACTCGCCGTCCTGAAGCTCCACAAGTGCGTCACCCAGCTCCCGCCGCGCTTTGGCAATCTCCACAGGCAAGTCAGCTTTGGCCTGCGTCAGCTCGGCCAGACCATCGTCGTACTCTGCCCGGCCGTTGTCCAATTGCTGCCGGGCGTCAATTAAAGCGGTCTCGCCATTAGCGAGCTGGAGGGCGCTTTCCTCCAGGGTACGCCAGCCGTCGTCCAGCTCGGCCTTGCCTTCGGCAAGCTTTTTCCAACCGTCATCCAATTCTGTTTTTGCTTCGTCCAGTTCCTTTTTCGCGTCCTGAAGCTCAAGAACTGACTGGTCAAAGGTTTTCTTGGATTCATTATATTCCTTTAGCCCCTTGCGGTACTGGTCGTAGCCCGAGGAAAGGGAGGCTGAGCCGGAATCCAGCTGAGCCTTAGCGGAGAGCAGGGCCTGCTCTATCTGGGGAAGAATTGCGCCGATGGTACCCCGGGCAGTCAAAATTCCGCCAATTGCAGCCGGATCGGAGAGCGCCGCGGAGTCGGCGGGCAGAGCGCTTTGGGCGGCCTGAATGGCGGCTAAAGCGGCAGCGTCGCCGCTTACCGCCTGAGATAGCCCCAGCAGCATGGTGCCAATGGGGGAAACAACGGCATTATAAAAGGCATCGGGGCCCATAGCAGCAAGCATTTGCCCCAGTACGGCGGGGTCGGCGGGAATCGCATCATAGCCGAGTTTAAGCTGATCGTACTGAGCCTTGCCTGCTTCATACTGCTTTTGCCCATCCGCCAGGGCGGCTGAGCCGGAATCAATCTGCGCCTTGGCGCTGTCCAGCTTTTTCTTGGCGGCGGCCAGCTGACCCGCGCCGTTTTGCAGGGCCACCAAGCCCTCCTCGTACTGCCGCAGGCCGTCATCGTAATCCCTTTGACCGTCCTCCAGCTTTTGACGGCTTTCCTCGTACTCGGACTTGCCCTCCTGCCAGGTAATCAGACCGTCCTCGTATTTCTTTTTGCCGTCCTGCCAATCGGCAAGACCCTGCATGTAGTCCTTCTCGCCGTTATCCAGCTCGGTCAGCGCATCGGCAAGCTTAAGCTCCGCGTCAGCTATTTTACGCTCGGCATCAGCAGTTTCCCGGACTAACGTGCGCTTTCCGTCCTCGTACTCCGCCCAGCCGTCATCCAGTTTTTGACGGGCGTCCTGCAACTCAATTTCTGCGTCGAAAAGCTTTTGCTTTGTATCTGCCTCGGCCTCATTAAATTCCTGTTGGGCCTCGTTTAGCTTGTCGCCAGCCTCGCTAACCACCTGGTCGTACCGCAGCGCCGCCCGCTGGTCGGAAAGGGGCTCCAGCCTGTCGGACAGGGCGTCCATGACATCGTCATAGGCGTCACTGTAACAAAACAGATCACGGGTGTCCTGGGCAAGAAGATAAGCATCGGTGTAATACTCCATGTCAAAGGCACCGGGGCGCAGCAGAGCAAAGGCGGAGACCCGGCCCGCGCCCAGGGAGGAGGAGCCGCGCTCCACCGAAATATAGAGGGGGGAGTTGACGGTGCCCACCACGGTATAGGTGTCCTGCTTCAGCGCGTTTTCAAAGGTGCCGGTGCCTGTGTCGAAGGAAATGGAGTCCCCCAGAGAAAGCCCGGCGGAGGAGAGAAGCCCAGGCTCTACCAGGCACTCCCGGTCGTTCTCCGGCAGGCGGCCAGACAAAAGCTCCGGAGCGTTTATGCCCATGGGGGAGAGGGCGTGGAGCTTAATAATCAGGTCGTTTTCTGCCAGGTGCACCAGTGCGTCGGCCGAGTAAGTGCCCTCGGCGGCTGCAATACCCTCCTGCTCTGCCAGAACGGCAATATCCTCGTCGGTTAGGCCGAGGGTGGAAATTACCCGCAAATCCATCAGGTTCAGACTGTCAAAATACAGGTCGGCGGTACGCTCCATGTCAGGCGCGGTGGTGCGCAGGCCGGAGAGAAAGGCCACAGCCAGTGCGGAGAGTAAAAACAGGGAGAGGAACCGGCTCATGGTTTTCTGGATTTCACGAAACGCATCGGTCAAAATTCGATTGTGCCGCATAAGCTCACCAACTTTGGAAAAAAGAATAAAGGAAAAAACCGGGGTACGCAAACTGGAGCACTACCACTCAATTTCCTCCACCGGGGTGGGGTGCTCGTTGCGTTCCATGGCGGCGACAGTGCCGTTTTTAATGTGGATCACCCGGTCGGCCATGGGGGTAAGGGCGGTGTTGTGGGTAATAACCACCACCGTCATGCCGTGCTCCCGGCAGGTGTCCTGCAAAAGCTTAAGGATTTGTTTGCCCGTGACGTAATCCAGCGCGCCGGTAGGCTCGTCGCAGAGGAGAAGCTTTGGGTTTTTGGCCAGTGCCCGGGCAATGGCCACCCGCTGCTGCTCGCCGCCGGAGAGCTGGCCGGGAAAGTTGCTCATGCGCTCGCCCAGCCCCACATGGCGCAGTACGTCGGCCGCGTCCAGCGGCTCCCGGCAGATTTGGGCGGCCAGCTCTACATTTTCAAGGGCAGTCAAATTCTGCACCAGATTGTAAAACTGAAAGACAAAGCCGATGTCGTGGCGGCGGTAAGTGGTCAGGGCTCGGGCGTTGTAGCCGGAAACCTGTTGTCCGTCCACCAGAATGGTGCCCTCGTCGCAGGCGTCCATGCCGCCCAAAATATTGAGCACTGTGGTCTTGCCCGCACCGGAGGGACCCACAATGATGCAGAATTCCCCCTTTTCCACCTGGAAGGAAATATCGCTTACCGCCAGAATGACAACCTCGCCCATCTGGTACCGCTTGACCACATGGTCTAAGGAAATGTATGACATAAAATGGTCAGTCCTTTCTGCCCTGCAGGCAGGCATAAAACAGTCCGTAAAAGCTGTTTTGCGCCTTTATGTGCGTTATTAAACAGATGTTGATTTTTAACCGT
>CAZDDZ010000125.1:0-5130 GCA_964504285.1 uncultured Pseudoflavonifractor sp. | reverse complement strand
AACCCACGCGACCAGCTTGGAAGGCTGGGATTCTACCATTGAACTACACCCGCATGGCGCTGCAATGCGGAGATTGTCAGCCTTGATATACTAGCATATATGGCGTTATCTGTCAATCCCTATTTTGCGAAGAAGATGCAAAAAAATGCCGACCCGGACATTAGCTGCCCTGGCCGGCAAAAAAGTTATCTCACAAATGAAACGCTCTAGCCTGACCAGTGTAATTTGAATCCGGTCCAACCAGGCTGATTTCCTGCGGTCGGGACGGCAGACAACGAAGCCTTACTTGCCGTAAGGCAGGGAGGATAAGAAAGCAAACCGCGGAAAATCACGCTCTGGCGTGGGCTGGAATTACGCCGGTCAGGCCAGGTGAGCATTTACTATAAAATCTCACTCATACCGGAGCTTATCAGCCGGACGGCGGCGCGGAGCATTTCCTCCTCGTCCGGGCCGGAGCAGCAAATTTCAATTTCGGCACCCTGCTTCATACAGGCTGCCATAACGTTCATAATACTTTTGCCATTAATTTCGCGGCCATTATAGCGAATGGTAACATCGGACTGAAATTGGGTCATTTTGTCCACAAAAAGCCCTGCGGGGCGCATATGAAAGCCCGCCTTATTGATAACGGTAAGCGCTTGACTGACCATGGATGGGATACCTCCGTTTAAAAATCGTGGGGGAAAAGTTCCCGCTCCTTTTCCACAAGATGCCCCAGAAATGCCTGAGGAGTGGGTGCGGCGGCCAGCTGCCGCCGCAAATCCTCATGGGTCAGCAGACGCATCAGTCTGGCCAGAATTTGCAGGTGCAGGTTGGCCCCCTCCAAAGGAGCGGCAATGAGAAAAAATAATTGGCAGCTCTGCCCGTCGGGCGCGTCCCAGCAGACACCGGCAGGGGCCGTCATGGCGCAGAGGGCGGGCCGCATCACTCCGGCGCTTTTGGCATGGGGAACAGCCAGCCCGTGACCCAGTGCTGTGGAGCCCTCCTCCTCCCGGAGGAGTACGTCAGCGCGGTAGCGTTGGGGGGCGGAGAGGACGCCGCTGCGGTCATGGAGTGCAATCAATGCATCAATGGCCCAGGTTCTGTCCGCGGGGCTCTCCCCCAACGCGATGCGCTCTACGGTAAGCAGGTCTGCAATACGAAGATCCACGGGGATTACTGACCCTCGGCGGCTTTCAGAATCTGAAGAAATTCGCTGGAGGTCTTGGCGGCAATCAGCTCCTCGGCAAGGTTTACATTCTTCATAAAGAGCATCAGCAGGGAGGATAGCATATCCAGGTAGCCGCTGGGATCGTTCTCTGGGCCAACCAACAGAAAAATCAGGCGGGAGCCGCCGTCGTCGGAACCGAAGTCCACACCGCCGGGAACGGTCATTACAGTAATACCCAGGCTGGACACGCCCCGGCTCTTTGCGTGGGGAATGGCGATACCTCTGGGCAGGGCGGTGGTGCCCTGGCTCTCGCGAGCCAGCACATCGGCGCGGCAGCGGGCAACGTCGGTCAGCACACCGAAGCGGTGGGGGCCGGAGACCAGCATGGAAATGGCCTCCTCTTTATTGGAAACAGAAGCGCCCAGGAGAATGCCGTCCTCGTTAAGCAGGCTGGTAATAAGCATCATCAATTCATCCTTTCTAAATGTTAAGGCGGAAGGTACGGGACTATATCGTCAAAGGCTTACGCCTTGCACACCTCTTCAATAATGGTGCAGGAGCGATAGCTTTCATCAGGGAGGGTGTCGGTAAGGATACAGGCGCGGGAGAGCTCAGAGAAGGTGACCGAAGCCACCACACCAAATTTACTGCGGTCGGCCAAAATATAGACCATGTAGGAGTGGGCCACCGCCTCAGCCTTGAGCATGGCCTCCTCGGCGTCCGGGGTGGTAAAGCCCGCCTCCTGGGAGATGCCGTTTGCTCCCATAAAGCATTTGGTAAAGTTATAGCGCTGAAGGTTCTTGGAGGCTACGCTGCCCACCACCGATTCGCTGGCAGCACGAAACCGTCCGCCCAGAATGTAGACCTTCAGTCCCTTGCGGGCCAGCCGCTGGGCGTGGGCAAAGCCGTTTGTGACAAAGGTAGCCTTGCTCTCACCGATGGCGTCCACCAAATACTCCGTGGTGGTACCTGCGTCGATGTAAACAAAATCGTCGTCGGCAATCAGCTTGGCGGCGTACTGCCCCAGCAGTGCCTTGGCCTCCACATTGCGCTTGGATTTAATCAAAATATCCTCCTCATAGGTGAGGAAGTTGTTGGAAATCGCAGTCGCTCCGCCGTGCACCTTGTTCAGTCGCCCCATCTCGTGGAGGGCGTTTAAATCGCGCCGAATGGTGGCCTCCGAAGCACCCAGCGCCTGGGTCAGCTCGGTGACGGTTATGGCCTTCTTTTTACTCAGCAGGTTCAAAATCTGCTGGTAACGCTCTTGAGTCAGCATAATAGCGGCTCCTTTTTGATTATAATTGATTGCTTATGATTGAAATGTACCATACGTTTGGGATGATGTCAAGCATAATCAATCAAAAATTAGATAAAATAAGGAGCGCCATAACGGCGCCCCTTATTTTATCCCGAAATATGCCCCTCCAACCATGCGAGAACATCCCGATAGACTTCATCCTTATTAATTTCGTTAAGCATCTCATGCCGCCCGTCGGGGTAGAGTTTGACCGAGATTTCCTTGACTCCCGCATCCCGGAAGAAGCCGGCTACCTGTTTGACCCCCTCGCCCATAGCGCCCACCGGGTCCTTGTCACCGGCGAAAAAATAGATGGGGGTGTCAGGGTTCATTTTAGCTAAATTTTTCTTTTTTCCAATAAACTGGAGTCCACCCATCATATCCCGGAACATGCCCACCGTGGGCACAAAGCGGCACAGGGGGTCGGTCACATAGGCATCCACCACCGCTTCATCCCGGCAAATCCAGTCGGCACCCGTACGGTTGGGGGCAAACTTCTTGTTGTAAGCGCCAATGGAAAGGTTTGTTATAAGCTTGCTGCGGCTGTTCGCCCCCCTCATCCGGCAGCAAAGCCCCGCCAGGGTTTTGCCCAAAGCCACCAGCGCGGGCGACTCCTGCCCGGTGCCTGAGAGAATACAGCCTGTCAGCGTGCCGGGCCAGCGAATAAGGTAGGTACGGGCAACAAAGGAGCCCATGGAGTGTCCTAAAAGAAAGTAGGGTAGGTTGGGAAACTTCTCTCCTGTCGCCACCCGCAGGGTGTGCACATCCCTGGCCAGATAGTCCCACCCCTCCCGCTCGGCCAGAAAGCCGTACTCCCCTGCGGCGGCGGTGGTTCCGTGCCCCAAGTGGTCACTGCCCACTACGGCAATGCCGTGGTCGGCCAGGAAGCGGGCAAAGTGGTCGTACCGGAGGATGTACTCCGAAATGCCGTGTACCAGTTGGAGCACCGCTCTGGGCGCGCCCTGACTGGGCAGCCACTCCGCCGCGTGCACCTGATGAATCCCGTCGGCAGATGGAAAGGTAAACTCCCGCAAATCAGCCATTTAAAATCCGCTCCTTTTATGCTATAATAACCGCAATGCGGTTATTATACGCGCATATGGGCACTATGTGCCCATGCGCTAAGATTTCAGCCAGCGACCGGGACGGCCGCATGGCATATTATAGCATGAATAAAATTCATGCTATAATGATACCCTCAGCGTACAAAGGGCAACTATATTTTACTCCCCACAGTCTCCCGCCGTCAATAGACCCTTCGGGAACGGAAAGGAAATATCATGAACGTAACAGAACGCTTTTTACGCTATGTCGGCTTCGATACCCAGTCCAGTGAGGAAAGCACCACCGTCCCCTCCACCGCCAAGCAGAAGGTGCTGGGCGAGGCGCTGGCCGCCGAGCTCTCCCAAATTGGCCTTCAGAACGCCCACATGGACGAGTATGGCTACGTGTACGCCTGGCTTCCTGCCAGCACCGGGTGCGAGGGCGTGCCCTGCGTGGGTCTGATTGCCCATATGGACACCTCCCCCGACGCCTCGGGAGAAAATGTGAAGGCCCGCATTGTGGACTATGCAGGGGGCGACATTGTTCTTAACGAGGAAAAGAACCTCATTATGAAGGCCGCCGAGTTTGAGAGCCTTGCCAAGTACCAAAACCAGCAGCTCATTGTCACCGACGGCACCACACTCCTGGGTGCCGACGACAAGGCCGGTGTCGCGGAGATACTTACCGCCATGGAATACCTTGTGGCTCACCCGGAGCTTCGCCACGGGCGCATTGCCGTGGGCATTACTCCCGACGAGGAGGTGGGCTGCGGCTCGGACCACTTTGATGTGGCCGGCTTCGGCGCAGCGGTGGCCTATACGGTGGACGGCGGCGAGCTGGGCGAGCTGGAGTACGAGAATTTTAACGCCGCCAATGCCGGGGTATATATCCGGGGGGTCAACATACACCCCGGCTCAGCTAAGAATAAGCTGAAAAACGCTCTGCTGGTGGGCAATGAGTTTGTAGGGCTTCTCCCCCCTGCCGAAATCCCCGGTCATACCGAGGGGTATGAGGGCTTTTACCACCTTCACAGCATGAAGGGGGACGAGACCGAAACCCAGCTCCATCTGCTCATCCGCGACCACGACCGGGAGAAGTTTGAGGCCAGAAAGGCGCACCTTGTCCGCTGCGGTGAATTTCTCAACGCAAAGTACGGCCCCGGTACGATAGAGGTGGTCATTAAGGACTCCTACTATAATATGAAAAGCCAGATTGAGCCCCACATGTACCTCATCCACCGGGCTCGGGCCGCCATGGAAAAGGCGGGGGTCACCCCCATCGTCACCCCCATCCGGGGCGGCACCGACGGCGCGCGGCTGTCTTACATGGGTCTGCCCTGCCCCAACCTCTCCACCGGCGGGGTAAATTTCCACGGATGTAACGAATATATCCCCGTCCGCAGCCTGGAAAAGATGGTGGAGGTACTAATTAATCTGGTGACTGAGGGGTAACCTGACCAGTGTAATCCACCCCTGCAAGACACATAGCGCAGCAAAAAAGCTTCTGCCGCAATCCTGCGGTGCATCTGTAAAATAAAAGTAGACACCATTAAAAACACAAGTTTTTGGTGGTGTCTACTTTTATATAATGTCTGCTGAACAAAACAAAAACCAAGTCGTAGCAATACTTTCACCCTGTT
>CAZDDZ010000124.1:0-5613 GCA_964504285.1 uncultured Pseudoflavonifractor sp. | reverse complement strand
CCGCCCGCGAGACGTGCAAGGCGTGACACAGAAGCGCTCCCGTAGGCGCATAGGGCTAAGAACAGTGCAAAGCGAAAAAAGTCAAGAGACTGTCGCCATGGCGACAGTCTCTTGACTTTTTTGTGTTACCGTTCTTCTCTAAAATACGCCAAGCCCAAACTAGCAGGGGGCTGATTTTCGCGCTTACGCTTCATGCTGACCGCCACCAGAACGATGACGGTGACCACATAGGGCAGGATTTTGTAGAGCTGTCCTGGGATAAAGGAAATTTGCAGGCGCAGATACAAAATCATTAAGCCGCCAAAGAGTGCCGAGCCCCACAGCGCCCGCAGGGGGTTCCACAGGCAGAAGATGACCAGCGCCACGGCCAGCCAGCCCTCGCCGGCCAGACCCTCGTGGTTCCAGACACTGCCGGCGATCGTCATGATGTACACCATGCCGCCGATTCCCGAAATACCGCCGCCGATAATGGTGGCCAGGTACTTGTAGCGGGAGACGTTAATGCCCGCCGCGTCAGCGGTGGCCGGGCTTTCACCCACAGCACGCAAGTAAAGTCCCTTGCGGGAGCGGCTGAGGAAAATTGCCATAACCACGGCCATAACAATCCCCAGGTAGACAAAAATATTATAGCCAAAGACAATCTTACCCACCACGGGAATTTCTTGAATAAACTTAGGAAAGGGCGAGCCCTCAAACACACCTTTGAGCGTATTGCTTACCGAGACAAAGCCCCCCGCCTTAATGCGCATGAATTCGCCGGTAAACTGTCCTACACCGGTGCCGAAAATGGCCAGGGCCAGACCGGTCACGTTTTGATTTACGCGGAGAGTGATGGTAAGGACGCTAAAGAGAAGTGCGCCAAAGGCACCGGCGGCAAACGCCGCCAGAATAGCAATGGCTACTGCCACAGGACCCATGGTGGCCGCCCCGGCAATGCGTTCGTAAAAGAATACCGCACCCAGGCCGAAGGCGCCGCCCATGTACATCATGCCCTCCACGCCCAGATTCAGGTTGCCCGACTTTTCGGTAAGAATTTCACCTGCGGTGCCAAACAGCAGGGGTGCACCGGTGACAACGGCGGCAAACACCAAGTTTAAAACTGCGTCAAAGCTCATGCCTTTGCCACCTCCTTCTTCTCACTGCCCCGGAAAATGAGCCGGTAGTTGATAAAGAACTCACATCCCAGCATGACAAAGAGCACCAGGCCGGTCATAATATCGGAAATAGATGCAGGTACCTGCATCTTGGTCTGGAGGGTGTCCGCTCCCTTTTCCAGCACAGCCAGCAGACTGGAGACTGCAACCATGCCGAAGGGGTTAAGCTGGGAGAGCCACGCCACGGTAATGGCGGTAAAGCCCACACCCCCGGCCACACCGTCGTACAGGGTGCCGTTGGCACCCGAGACCAGCATAAAGCCCACCAGGCCCGAGATAGCGCCCGAAATGAACATGGTGCGCATGACAATCCAGCCCACGTTCATGCCCGCGTAGCGGGCGGTATTCTCGCTCTCGCCCACTACGGCGATCTCATAGCCCTGCTTGGTGTACTTCATGTAGAGGAACATGAGCACGGTGAGCACCAGCACGATAATCCAGCCGCAGTAAACCCCTGCTACCTTGGGCAGCTGCGCCGCCTGGCCAAACTGGGCAATCTGCTGGCTGCCCCGAGGCATCTTCTCCCACGGGCCGCCCTGGAGCCACTTGACCACGCCGATAATGATATAGTTCATCATAAGGGTAAACAGAGTCTCGTTGGTACCCCAGCGTGCCTTAAAGAACGCGGGAATCAGCGCCCACAGGCCGCCGCCCACAATACCGGCCAGCGCCATGACGATAATCAGCGTGGGGCCGGGCAGCTTATCTGACCAAAAGAGGGCGAAATAGGTCGCGCAGGTTGCGCCCGCCGTAATTTGTCCCTCTGCACCAATGTTCCAAAAGCGCATTTTAAAGCAGGGCGCGATTGCTAGGGCGCAGCCCAGCAGCGGGATAGCGAGCTTTACGGTCTGTCGGATGGCGTTGGGCTTACCCAGCGCGCCGGTAATAATGGTGGGATAGGCCATCAATCCCTCAAAGAAACCGGCCACCAGAAAAATAACCAACTGCCCCAGCAGCAGCGCAAAAAGCAGTGCTACGGCACGAATCGCCCAGGTCTTGGCCCGGGGCATAGCGTCCCGCTTGGCAAGACGAATCAGAGGGGTGTTGTGCTCGTGCATGACGCTTCCTCCTTTCCGCCCACTCGGGTCATCATCAGTCCAACTTCTTCCTTGGTCACGGTTCTGCCGTCCACAATGCCGGAAACCTTACCCCCGCACAGGACGACGATACGGTCGCACAGCTCTAACAGCACGTCTAAGTCCTCGCCCACCATGACCACGGCAACCCCCTTCTGCTTCTGCTCGTTAAAAAGGCGGTAGATGGTATAGGAGGAGTTAATATCCAGTCCGCGCACGGGGTAAGCGCTCATAAGCACCGTGGGGCTGGATGCGATTTCACGGCCCACCAGCACCTTCTGCACATTGCCGCCCGAAAGACGGCGGACAGGGGTTTCCACGCCGGGAGTGACAATTTCCAGCTCGTCAATCAGTCTTTCAGCCAGCTTTTTGGGGGTCTTGCGGTCTGCAAGAGGGCCGCTGCCCTCCCGGTAGCTCTTAAGCATTACGTTGTCAGTCATGTCCATGCTGGCCACCAGACCCATGCCCAGGCGGTCCTCGGGCACGAAGGCCAGCGACACGCCGATTTGGGCAATTTGCCGGGGCGTTTTGCCCACCAGCTCCTCGCCGTCACGGTCTACCGGCACATGCTGTCCGGCAATTTCCTCGTGGGGCTTTGGGGGATGGTAGAGAATGCTGCCCTTCTGAATTTTTTGCAGACCGGCAATGGCCTCCAAAAGCTCCTTTTGACCAGAACCGGCCACACCGGCGATGCCCAGCACCTCGCCCCCCATGGCGGTAAAGCTTACGTCGTCCAGGGCCTTGACCCCTTCTCCGTCCACCACCGTCAGTCCCTCTACTTCCAGACGTGGGTTTTGCTCCTCCACCAGCGGGCGGTCAATGTCCAGGCTCACCGCCCGGCCAACCATCATGTCGGTCAGGCTCTGGGGGTTAGACCCCGCGGTCTCCACGGTGCCGATATACTGGCCCTTGCGCAGAACAGCAACCTTGTCGGAAATTGCCATAACCTCGTGGAGCTTATGGGTAATGATAATAATGGCTTTGCCGTCTGCCTTCATGTTGCGCAGGATGGCAAAAAGCTTGTCTGTTTCCTGCGGGGTGAGGACGGCGGTCGGTTCGTCAAGAATGAGGATATTGGCGCCCCGGTAGAGCACCTTGACAATTTCCACCGTCTGCTTTTCCGACACGGACATATCGTAGACCTTTTTGTCCGGGTCAATGTTGAAACCGTACTTGGCGGAAATCTCACCGATTTCCTTGGATACCGCCTTTCGATCCAGCTTCCCCTTCTGATCCAAGCCCAGGACAATGTTCTCCGACGCGGTAAGCACATCCACCAGCTTAAAGTGCTGGTGAATCATGCCGATGCCCAGATCGAAGGCATCCCTGGGGGAACGAATGGTCACCTGCTTCCCCTCGACAAATATCTGCCCCTCGTCCGGAAAATAAATCCCGGAGAGCATATTCATCAGGGTCGTCTTGCCGCTGCCGTTCTCTCCCAGCAGAGACAGAATCTCTCCCCGGTAGAGCTTCATGTCGATGCTGTCGTTGGCAACGACCTTGCCAAAGCGCTTTGTAATGTGTCTGAGCTCAATTGCGCAGGCGGTTTCCAAATTGCCTCACCCTTCCTTTTGTTTGAGAGTCTTTCTAAAAAGTCTGTGTATCCGTCCCTTTGACAAAAATTTCGCCACACTGCGCCGTTTTCTTAAAATCCACCCAGGATTCCTGCTAAAAAACGGCTTGCCCGACAAAATTTTTGCTCTTAATCCCGGGCACGCTGACTTTTCAAGGGCACTCTAGAGCAAAAAAGGGAGCACCAATTAAAGCATTGGTGCTCCCCTTGTACCCGCTGGTTAGCCTTCTACCGTAATACCGTCGATAATCCAGTAGAAAGAGGGAGCGGAGGTCATGCCATTCGCTACGTCGGACTCAGCGTAGAACTCACCCTCTGCCACGGTCTTGGTATCGGGAGCGTCAGCGCCGAATGCGGTGCCGGTGCCGGTCCAGGGGCCCTGGAAGGGATGGATGGAACCATCAGCCAGGCCCTTCTCCACCTCGGCCAGCTTCTCGGCAGTGCCGGGAGCGGCAATCTTGGTGTTCAGCTCGGTAACAACCACGGCGCCCTCGCCGCTGCCGGCAGTCCAGTCCTTGGCAAACTTCTCGCCGTTGGCCACGGCCTTGATGGCATACTCGAAGTACACAGACCAGTCAATGCGGGTAGACAGGAGAGAAGCCTCGGGAGCCACGCCGGTCATGTCGTTATTGTAGCCGCAGTGGAAAGCGCCCTTGGTCTGTGCAGCGGTAGCGGGGGTGGTGTTATCGGAGTGCTGGGAAATGAGCACCGCGCCCTCGTCGCACAGTGCGGTGGCGGCGTTGGCTTCCTCGGTGGCGTTGGACCAGGAGTTCACGAACTTCACGTTCATCTTAACGCTGGGGCAAACGCTCTTAGCGCCCAGATAGAAGGAGGTAAAGCCGGAAATAACCTCAGCAAAGGGGAAAGCGCCCACATAGCCGATAAGAGCCTGGTCAGCGGTGATCTTGCCCTCGTCAATCAGCTGCTGAACCTTCATGCCGCCGGCCACACCGGCCAGGTAGCGGCCCTCGTAGATATTGGCAAAGGCGTTATGTACATTCTCCAGCTCGGAGAAGGAGGAACCCAGGTTGGTGCAGGCAATGAACTCAATCTCGGGATAATCGGGGGCTACCTTGAGCATAAAGTCCTCAAAGCCAAAGGAGTTGTTGATGATGAGGTCGCAGCCCTCCTCGGCCAGCTCGCGGTTGGCATCCTCACACATGGCCTCTTCCTTGATGTTGTATTTAACAACCCACTCTACGTTAATGCCCTGGGCCGCCAGTTTCTCGGTGGCAGCCTCTTTGCCGCGGATAAAGTTGTAGGTATAACCCTGATCGTTCTCGTCGCCGATGCAAAGCAGACCCACCTTAACAGTCTTGCCGTCGGTGGGGGTGTCGCCACCGGCAGAGGGCTTGTCGCCGCCGCAGGCGGCAAGGGAGAGTACCATGGCGCAGGACAGGATCAGTGCGAGCAGTTTCTTTTTCATTTTAGTTCCTCCTAATATAATATTGGGTTTAAGGGCCTATATTAAACGGCGTTCCGCCGGGAGCAACAAAGTCTCTACCCGCTCTAAAAACAGAGGAGAGCTCTCTAAAAATCTATATGTCTTTCCATATAGAAATGTGAGAAACTCCCCTGCTTTTGCCGATCCGCGCGAAATATCCGCGCCTCGGTCCACTCATCCCGATGGGCCTTGACCGTCATTGAGGCGGTCAGGTGTTCCATCGACTGTGGCAGCAGGTTTGTGCTTTGTCAAGGTACTATAAGAAGTGCGAGGGTAGGCGCATAGGGGAGCTAACGACGAAGCGGAGCGAAAAAGCGCAGGGCAACTGACCTTTCTTCCCGGTCTACGCTTGTCTCTATCTCGTCG
>CAZDDZ010000123.1:0-5993 GCA_964504285.1 uncultured Pseudoflavonifractor sp. | reverse complement strand
TCCGTGTCAGAAAAAGGCGTAAATTTGCCGGAATCCTGACGGATTTCAAGAATTTGCAACGAATTTGTGGCGTGTATTTTTTTGCAAAGCGCCGCGGACGCAATTGTGCGGTGTTGCCTTAAATTCGCTTTATAATTTCGTGCCGCTTGGGACCGGTAGAGACCGTCTTGACCGGCGTGCCCAGCTGGGCTTCGATAAAGTTTACATAATCCTTTGCAGCCTGTGGTAGCTTTTGATAATCCGTTTCACCCCGCAGGTCGCATTTCCAGCCGGGAAGGGTGGTATAAACCGGCTTTGCCTTTTCCAGCAGTGCAGGGACAGGGAAATCACTTGTCACCTGACCGTCAATTTCGTACCCGGTGCATACCTTGATTTCGTCCAAATAGCCCAGCACATCAATGGCGGTGAGCACTACCTCGGTGGCGCCCTGAACCATGCAGCCGTAACGGGTGGCCACTGCGTCAAACCAGCCTACCCGGCGAGGTCTGCCTGTGGTGGCGCCAAATTCGCCCGCATCGCCGCCCAAACGGCGAAGGGTGTCTGCATCCTCACCAAAGATCTCGGAGACAAAGGCACCTGCTCCTACGGCGGAGGAGTAGGCCTTAGTGACGCAGACTACGTCGGTAATTGCCGTGGGAGGGATTCCCGCGCCCACTGTACCATAACCTGCCAAGGTGTGGGAGGAGGTGGTAAAGGGGTAAATGCCCAAATCCGGGTCTTTCATAGAGCCTAGCTGCCCCTCTAAGAGTATCTTTTTGCCCTCTCTAATGGCACCGTGGACAAAGGAGACAGCATCACCCACATAGGGGGCAATCAGGTCACGGTAGCCCAGCAGCTGGGTAAAAAGAGCCTTGGGGTCAAGAATGGGCTTGTGATAGAGGTGCTCAAAAAGCACGTTTTTGATTTGACAGACGGCCTCAAGCCGTGCCATAAGCCGCTCCTCCTCAAAGAGATCGCAGACCTGCACGCCCACCTTGGCGTACTTGTCGGCATAGAAGGGGGCGATACCTGATTTGGTGGAGCCGTAGGCCGCGCCGGCCAACCGCTCCTCCTCGTAGGTGTCCTGAAGAATGTGGTAGGGCATAAGAACTTGGGTGCGGCGGTCAACAATGATGTGGGGGGCGGGCACGCCGCCGTCGGTTAAGGTGTTCAGCTCCGCAATGAATTTGGGAATGTCCAGTGCAACACCGTTGCCGATGATGTTCACTGTGTGGGGGTAAAATACCCCGGATGGAAGCTGGTGCAGCGCAAATTTGCCGTAATCGCAGATGATGGTGTGACCTGCGTTGGCCCCGCCCTGAAAGCGAATGACCACGTCAGAGCATTCGGCCAGCAGGTCGGTGATTTTACCCTTACCCTCATCGCCCCAGTTGGCCCCTACAATTGCTTTTACCATGGAGTGCCTCCTTCCGCAGGGATTCGCACATTGGCCTTTTCCAGCGGACAAGTTATTTTACATTATCGTGCCCATAGTTGCAAGAAAGAATTTTCCATTTAAAGTATTTTAATGGAATTAAAATGAAAAAACAGCGAATTTGACAAAATGCCAAATCCGCTGTCCGTTTTTATTTACAGTATTGCTCCTTAATAGCGCCCATCAGGGTGACTACACGCTGATCCCGAATGCGGTAGACTACATTCAGGCCTGATTTATCCGAATCAAGAATATCCGCCGTTTTCAAATGGGTTAGGTGCTGGGACAGGGCGGAGGCGGTAATGTTGGGGGTAAACAGGTGTATTTCACCCACCGAGAGCGGGCCCTTCATCAGTGCGCATAAAATCAGCAGGCGATGCTCATTTGCCAGCAGTTTGAGCAGATTGGCAATCCTTTTTGCCTGTTCCTCCACAGCTGTCACATTCCCTTCCGTGTTTTAGTTGGCAGATGCCCTGGGTCATGGTGCCCATGGGGCAGTAAACGCACCAGGAGCGGGGACGAAAAAGAACCATGGTTACCAGTCCCAAAACCGTAGAGGTCAGCATCACGCCGAAAAATCCAAAGGCAAACTGCGCCATCCAGGGTGCCGCTATGCTTACGTCAGCCCACTGCCAGGGCAGCTTAAAGAGCCATAGGAGGGTTACGGTCTCACGCAGGGGTGCACCGGTAAATACCTTATAAGTGCTAAAGAGCATAAGTCCGAACATGGTCATAAAAAAGGCCAGAAAACCATAGCGAAACCATTTGCTGCGCAAAAACTTGGGCGGCGGCACATTACGGGAGAGCTTAAGCCGTTCCCCCAGCAGACTCAAAAGCTGACCCCGCCCGCAAAAGCGATTGCAGTAGGCTTTATTGCCGCCGATGACGGCCACCAGCAGGGGGGTAAGGAAAAAAATCATCCCCAGCCAGGCAAAGAGAATGTTAAATAGGCCCAATGCCAGGTAGAGAAGCTCCACAATCCAGAGATAGTCGTACCACTTCTTTTTCATACCGAACCCTCCCGGTTAATTAGGGTAATCACGGCAGCAGGGCAGACGCCGACACATTTTCCGCACCCAACGCACAGTTCACTTTTAATTTGCGCCCGTATGCCGGTTGAAATTGCGATTGCACCCTTGGGGCAGACCCGCAAGCAGCACCCGCAGGCCACACAGTCCTTGCCAATAGAAGCAAGCCGAACCGATTTACTCATAACAACACTCCTTAAGGATTTAAGGTCAGGCTGTCGACAAGGCCGCGTGCAGGCAGGTTCCCGCACGGGAAAGCGGAGGCTCCGCTCCCGTTCACACGATCCCCCGCTCAAAGCCTGGGCCTTTTGACAAGTGACGATTAAGTAATTAAGATATTTCTAATATACTTTACAACAGGGAGGATGTCAAGGGCGAATTTCTCTCCAAAGTACCCGGACAAAGGCCGGACAGAGCAGGGCAGCCTGCGCCGCTCTGCCCGGATTAGAAAAGCGCGCATCGATAACATCCGGAAAGCACTGGCGTGCTTGCATTAATTATGGCTCTGTTTTTTCCCATTCCCGCACCAGAAATGCCGGAATCCCTTCGGCATAGGGAGCTAAGGTATAAAGTGGATAGAACACGGTTACGCCCTGCTGGGTGAGGTAAAAGCGGCTAGCGTCAAACTCCCGGGCGACGGAAGTCTCCCAATCATCAAAATAAAGGGCCTCGCCGGTGGAAAGGGCGGCTTGGATGGACTCTGTTACACGGACTAAAACGGTGCGTTTCCAATGGCTCTTGGGTGGGAAAAAGGAGGAGAGAGGACGGGGCATGCCGTTGCAGAGACACCAGGTGTCCCCACAGCGCATGGTTATACCATGTGCGCCGCCGGTGTACTCGTAAGCCTCTGTATAAAGGCTCAAAAGCCCCTGCTCGTTGTAGGTGACGGTAAAATCCAGCATGACCTCCCAAGGGCGAAAGGGAAGGGATCGCTCCCGTAGGGCGTCAAGCTCGGCGCAGGCGCGGGCATAGAGCGAAACCTCCCACCGGGAACGCCAGCAGTTGGCCATCTGCTGATAATAGCGCCCAATGCGCCGCAGCGGTGCGCAGTCCTCGGGCAGCTTAGGCCAGCGGAGGGAGAGAGAAATTACCGGCTCGCCCTCATGCTTCATGACTCGTTTCCATGTTCCTGCCTCTACCGTGACCGAAAGACGCTCTTTTTTTTGTTTCATGCCATTAACCTCCCCGGATGAACTAAAACAGTCTATGCGCCTGATGGGGGACGGGTTCTGGAATTTTAGCGGGAAAAACGCAAAAAATGTTTACTATCACACTTCACTGTGTTAAAATATAAAAGACCATTGCAAAGACACAAAGGAGGCGTCATTTGTATGACAAAGGGCGAAAAGCAGTCTAAGAGCGACATTCTCTATGAGACCATTCTCACCCTAAAGGATTTAGACGAGTGCAAAAAGTTTTTTTCCGACCTGTGCACCGTGGCAGAGCTACGGGCGATGGAGCAGCGATTTGAGGTAGCCATTTTGCTCTCTGACGGCATGATTTATAATGATATTCTGGATCGCACCGGAGCTTCCAGCGCTACCATCAGCCGGGTCAACCGCTCCCTGAACTACGGAGCAGAGGGATACACCACCGTTCTACCCCGGGTAAAGGCCCGGATGAAGGCTGATGGCAAGCTATGAGTTTTTGGCCGGCTGCTATGATGAGCTGACAGCCGATGTGGACTATCCCCGCTGGGCGGACTATCTGGAGCGTCATTTTAAAAAGGGGAAGCTGCCCATTCATACGGTGCTAGACCTGGCGTGCGGCACAGGTAGCCTCACAAGGGAATTGGCTTTGCGTGGCTATGAGATGATTGGGGCCGACCGATCGGAAGACATGCTCTACGAGGCGGCGGAAAAATGCCGGGGCGCAGCGCCCATCGAGCCGATTTTTCTTCACCAGAGCATGGAAAAGCTGGATTTGTACGGCACGATCGACGCCTGCGTCTGCTGCCTGGACAGTGTGAACTACGTCACCCGGCCTGCCTTGCTGCGGAAAGCCTTTGAGCGGGTGCATCTGTTTTTGATGCCCGGCGGTCTTTTCCTTTTTGACATCAATACGCCGGAAAAACTGCAAGGTCTGGATGGGCAAATGTTTATTGACGAGACTGAGGACGCATACTGTGTGTGGCGGGCGGAGTATTCTGCCCGCCGCCGTATCTGCACCTATGGCATGGATATTTTTCGCCAGGAGCAGGATGACCGCTGGGTGCGGGGCGGTGAGATACACGAGGAGTATGCTTATGAGCCAAACGAGCTGGAAACTTATTTGAGCGAGGCGGGCTTTACAAACATTAAGCGGTATGGAGAACTGAAGATGCGCCCGCCCAAGGCCGGCGAGCAGCGCGTTTTTTTTACGGCACGAAAGGAACGGTAACAATTTATGGCAGACCAGATTATCCGAATGCTGGCAAAGAACGAACCTGTAAAAGCCAGTGCAATTACAGCAAAGGACATGGTAGAGCGTGCGCGGCAGATTCACAAGACCCTGCCCACCGCAACCGCAGCCTTGGGCCGCACCTTAATGGCAGCCTCGATGATGGGCAATCAGCTCAAGGAGGAAAAGGGGGCGGTTACCCTGCGAATTAAAGGGGATGGCCCCCTGGGGGTCATTACCGCCGTGTCCGACAGCGAGGGTAATGCCCGCGGCTATGTGCAGGACGGCTCGGTAGACATTCCTCTCAAAGGGCCGCAAAAGCTCAACGTAGGCGGCGCGGTGGGGGAGAACGGTTCTCTTACCGTGATTAAGGATATTGGACTGAAGGAACCCTATGTAGGTACCATTGAGCTGGTTTCCGGAGAGATTGCCGATGATGTGGCAGCCTACTTTGTGGAGAGCGAGCAGATACCTTCTGCCTGCGCCCTGGGGGTGCTGGTGGATACCGACCAGTCCATTCTCTGTGCAGGGGGCTACCTCATTCAGCTCCTACCCGGTGCCGACGAGAGCGTCATCGGCCGCATCGAGCGGGGCGTCGCCCGGGTTGGGGCGGTCACCGAGGCTTTGCGGGGCGGTATGAGCGCCCAAGCGCTGCTGCAAGCGGTTTTAAGTGATTTCGACATGGAGGTGGTGGAAACCGCCCCTGTGGAGTATCGCTGCTATTGCAGCAGTGACCGGGTGGAGCGTGCCCTTATCAGCATGGGGCGGGAGGAGCTGACCGCTCTTATTGAAGAGCAGGGAGAAGCAGAGCTTACTTGTCAATTTTGTGACAAAGTTTACCATTACAGCAAGGAAAAACTGGAAGCCTTGTTAGCGTCCGGTTGATGAAAAGGCCGTCCTGTCAACGCTTTAAAAGAAAAGATGAAAAAGTGTGAAAATAGGGTTGACATATGGGCAAGGGTTTAGTATAATAACCTTCGCCGCGTACGACAGGGCGGCCAATAAGGGAGCATAGCTCAGCTGGTAGAGCGCATGCCTTACAAGCATGATGTCACAGGTTCGAGCCCTGTTGTTCCCACCAAAAGGCTTAGGCCTTTGTTCGAATCCTTGTATGCATATGGCGCGGTAGTTCAGTTGGTTAGAACGCCGGCCTGTCACGCCGGAGGTCGAGG
>CAZDDZ010000122.1:0-6119 GCA_964504285.1 uncultured Pseudoflavonifractor sp. | reverse complement strand
AAAGCTGTTTTGCGCCTTTATGTGCGTTATTAAACAGATGTTGATTTTTAACCGTAGTCCTATTATAGTATAATTGCAACGGGTTTCAATGGGCAAATAAACTTGGGCTCGTTTATAAACCTACAAAAAGGGGTAAAACTGTCTATTAAAGTATAGATGTAAAAAAATGTGTGCGGAGGGACAAACATGGGGGAAGAGCAAAAGGACCGCCGGGTGCGTAAAACCAGGGCACTGCTGCGGGGGGCGCTGACCACGCTCTTGAGGGAAAAGGATGTAAAGGACATCACGGTTTCCGAGCTTGCTGCCCTGGCCGATGTAAACCGGGGAACCTTTTACTGCCACTATAAGGACATCTATGACATGGTGGAGCAGGTGGAAAATGAGCTGTTTGACCAGTTCCGCGCCGTGCTGGACGCCTATACTGAAACGACCCTTCGTCATGGACTGCGGCCCATTTTGGGAGATGTCTTTTCCTTTATCGGCCGTAATCTGGATATGTGCGCCGCCCTTTTAAATTTAGAGCGGGACACCAGCTTTTTAGAGCGGCTTAAGGACATGGTGCAGAGCAAGGTTGTGGAGGAGTGGCAGGGGCTGTACTCCTTTATGAGCACTGCCCAGCGGAGCTACTACCTCTCCTTTATGGTGGGGGGGGTAATTGGGCTAATTCAGCAGTGGGTCAGCGAGCAGCGGCGGGAGAGCGCCGAAGAAATGGCTACCCTGGCCGAGCAGCTTATTTCAAGCGGCATTGGCTCACTAGAGCGTTTCTGAAAAGTCCTGGCGACTCCGACTTTTTTAGGAAAATAGAGCTGCCCGATGGTGGATGCCCTTAAAATAAATCGGCTGCCGCAGAACTCTGCGGCAGCCGATTTTTAGCGCTTATGGGAGCCACGCCAGATGCCCAGGGCTTGGGCCTGTTCAGTCAGCTCTTGGCGAAACATGGGGTGGGCAATGGAAATCAGGGCCTCGGCACGCTGCCAGGTGGAAAGTCCTTTCAGGTTTACCATGCCAAATTCAGTCACCACATACTGCACGTTGGCACGAGTGGAGGTGACGATGCCGCCGGGGGTAATGGTAGGGGTAATCCGGCTTTTCAGGGTGCCGTCCTTTTCGGTGACAGTGGAGGAGCAGCACAAAAAGCTCTTGCCCCCCTTGGAAAGGTAGGAACCCAACACAAAATCCAGCTGGCCTCCCGCGCCGCTAATGTGACGGGTACCGTAGCTTTCGGATGCGGCCTGACCAAACAGGTCAACTTCAATCACATTATTGATGGAAATCATATTGTCCAGGGCCGAGACCACCCGCACGTCGTTAACGTAGTCCACAGGTGCGGCAAAAAAGGCGGGATTTGCGTCTATATAGTCGTAAAGCTTTTGGGTGCCAGCGGCAAAGGAAAAGACCTCCCTGCCCCGGTGCAGGCTCTTTTTTGCACCGTTGAGCTTGCCTGCCAGACCCATTTCCATAAAGCTGTCCACATAAATTTCGGTGTGCACCCCTAGGTCACGGAGGTCGGATCGGGCGATCAGACTGCCCACCGCGTTAGGCATACCGCCGATGCCAAGCTGAATACAGGCCCCGTTGGGGATATGGGGAACTATGAGCTGTGCCACCGCCTGGTCGGTCTCTGAGGGGACAACGGCGGCCATCTGCCCCATGGCGGGATCGCCGCCCTCCACGATAAAGTCCACCCCGCTGATGTGAATGCCCGCCTGTTTGCCCCGGCAGGAGGGCATATTGCGGTTTACCTCCACAATCACAGTGCCGGCACATTCACAGAGGGCGGTTAGGTGGGTGGCGCTGACACCGAAGCTGAAAAAGCCCTTCTCATCCATGGGAGCAACCTGAAACATAGCCACATCCACATGGCCGATGTTTTCCCGGTAATAGCGCGGAGTTTCGGAAAACCGGATGGGGGCGTAGAAAACAAAGCCGCGCCCCATAAGCTGCCGCTCGATGGATGAGCAGTGCCAGGAATTCCAGGTGATCCGCCGTTCGGCGTCGGGCAGCTTGGTGACCTCGGGCTGCCACAGCGCAACCCCGCCGCGGAAGTTCAGGTCGGTCAAGGCAGGGTCATTCGACATGCGCGCGGCAAGGGCCTTATCCAGGGCGACTGGATGTCCGGCACAAAAGCCGTAGTCCAGCCAGTGGCCGGGGCAAACCACCTCTACCGCACGTTGGGGAGAAACCAGCTTTTGCTTGTATTCGGCGTAAACGCCCATGAAGACCTCCTCTTGAAATGTTTCTGATCACTTGCTGTGTCCAAAACTTTTGTCATAAGGACGGGGCACAGACTGTTCAGAAAGGCCTTAAGCTCTAAAAAACCCTTTTCCAAAAATTTCGCTGGAGTTGGAGGCAAGGAAAAAAGCGGTGGGGTCCTGCTCTCGGAGATGGCGGCGCAGCAGGACGGCCTGACCCCGGGTGAGGACGGTAAGCACCACCCAATGAGTCTCGTGGGTATAGGCTCCCTTGCCCTCCCAAACGGTGGCGCCGCGATTTAAGTTTTTGGTAATGTACTCGCAGACCACGTCCGGGTGGGAGGTAACGATATTCAGGGTCTTGCGCCGGTTAAGGGACTCAATGACGCTGTCCACCAGCACTGATTTCAGTACCAGTCCCAGGAGGGAAAAAAGACCGGTTTCAATGTCAAAAATGAACAGAGCAGCCGCTGCAATAATAACGTCGGAGAGGAGAAGCGCCCGACCCACGTCCATACCGGAGAACTTTTGCAGAATCATGGCGGCAATGTCGGTACCGCCGGTGGAGGCGCCCAGATTAAATAAAATGCCCGAGCCCAGTGCAGGGAGAATGATAGCAAAAAAGGCCTCCAGCATTTTGTTGGTGGTGAGGGGTGCGGAGAGGGGGGCCAGCCACTGAAACAGCTGAATCAGCCCGGCATAAACCAGGGAGCAGTACACGGTTTTCAGCCCAAAGCCCTTGTTAAGGAGCACAAAGCCCAGCACCAGGAAAAAGGCATTGATTATGCTGTTAAAGGTGCTGGGGGTAAGCCACGGCACGGTGACCACTTGGCCCAGCAGCACCGCCAGACCGGATACGCCGCCCATAGAAAAGTGGTTGGGAAACTTGAAGAAGTAAACGCCGATGGAAACCAGGGCCGCACCCAGAGTCATCAGCAAAAATTCCTGCATGATATGCCGGGGGCTTTTTTTCTCGGCCATTGGAACATCAACTCCATACGAAAGTAAAAACAGGGGGACGACAGCCGGTCATATGCTTACCGCCGGGCTTGCAGCGCGCCCCAAATGTCGTAGTCTAGCGCAGGGTCGGGGTCGTTGGGCAGCACGCCCACCCGCCAGAGGGACACGCCGGTAATACCGAACATAGCGGCCAGCTTCACCTTTTCGGTAACGCTCCGCCCGTCCTCGTACCAAACCCGGTAGGTCTTGCCCCCGTCACCGGTATAGGTAAGGTAGCTGTTACGGTACACGTCCGACCAGCCGCGCACGGTATCCGACTGGCGCAGGCGGGCGGCAAGGGTATCAACCCCCGGAGAATATAGGGTTGGGGCAGCAATCTTTCCGCTGGCGTCAATTTCATATCCCGCGCTGTCAATGGCAATGGCCAGGGCAATTTTGCTCTTGTCCTCCACACCCGTGTCAGGGTCAGTAATGGCGGCAAGCGCCTGATAGACCTTTTGGAAGGGGGAGACGGGATTATTGGTATTGGCCGAGCCCACCACGGGGGTAGCGCGATCCTTATAGTCATGAGCCATGAGAATGACCTTATCGCAAAGCTTGCCCAGCGCCTTGTAGTCAAAGCCCTTGTACCAGTCCGGGGTCTGTACGCAGACGTAAAGGGTCTTGTCTGCGGGGAGGGCGGTGCGGAGATCGGTCATAAAGGAGGTAAATGCACCCTTTTTATCCTCGCGCAGACCCTCAAAGTCAATGGTAATTCCGGCGTAAGGGCCCACGGCGGCAGCAATGGCCGACACAGCCTGGGCACGGGACGCCTCGGTGGCCAGCACGGCGGTAAGATCATTGGTCTTGGTGCCGTCGGGCAGGGTAAGCAGGTCGGAGGAGGAGGTAAATACCGACAGGTGATAGGGTGTGTTGTTTTGCTTAAAATAATCGGTTGCCAGACTGGACTGGGCGGGAATGCTCCACTCATTGCCGCTGGCGGCAGTCTGGTTAAGGTAGGGACCTGAGACTGGGTCCACATCCATGCGCCCCCAGCCCACCGAGACAGAGTCCATACCGGCAGTCATGCTGATCTGAGGATAGGAGCCAAAGGCGTAAAAGCCGTGAAGCCAATTAACTTTGGCGGTGTACCGCTCATAGGTGCGTACCAGCATGGCGGCGGCAGTCTCACGGTTGGAGGCATTGTTGGGAAAGAAATAGGTTTTACCGTCCTGATTAACCCCGTTAATAATACCGAAGCGATAGGCCAGGGCGATATAGCCCCGGTTGGTGTCTACATCTACAAAGGGGAGCGGGGCGTTCTCCAGCGAGGCGGCAAGCTGGTCGTAGTCCAGAGCACGCACCAGCATGACGGCCATCTCCTCCCGTGTAATGGAGTCGTTGGGGCGGAATATACCCCCCGGCACCAGCGCGCCATGGCTCACAGCGGACTCAATCCAGCCGGAAGCCCAGCTGGCGGCGCTGTCGGAAAAAGATGGCTGGGCGGGCTTTGCCTGCTCCCAGGAGAGCATACGGCAGAGCACGGCCACAAAGGAGGCGCGGTTCATCTGAAGGCCGTGCCCAAAGGTGCCGTCGGGCAGACCCTCAATCAGCTTGTAGTCGGCGGCCTTCTCAATGGCAGATACCGACCAGTCGTTGGGGGGGACATCGGAGTAGCGGCTGCCCACAGCGGCCGCCGCAGAGATAGAGCAGAGAAAAACACCCGCCAAAAATAAGGCGCAAAATCGACGAAACATCGTGCGAAACCTCCAAATAAATAGGGTTTACAAAGACTGCGGCTATTATAGCACATCTTCTTTAAGGGAACAAGCAGAAGCCCAAACACCCTCGAAATAGGGCGAATTATAGAATGTGTACAAAAATTTTTTATAGACCTAAAAATTTTTATAAAAAGTGATGACTATTTGGTTTTTATCTGCTATAATAAGGCCACTTGAAGAAGTGGCGGATTTGCGGTACAATACAGGTACCCAATTAAACGCTCCGCCACTCGTAATAAAAAACGATGAGGTGGAGCGATTACAATTAGATAAGGGAGAACGGAATATGGAGTTACTGGAGCAGCGCATCCGCAAGGACGGGAAGATCAGAGACGGCGGCGTTTTAAAAGTGGATAGCTTTTTGAACCACCAGATGGACATCGGCCTGTTCTGCGAAATTGGCAAGGAATTTCACCGCCTGTTCGGTGACTGCGGCGTGACCAAGATTTTAACCATCGAGGCCTCGGGTATCGGCATTGCTTGCTTGGCCGCCCAGTATTTTAACGTGCCCGTTATCTTTGCAAAGAAAAACAAGACCAAGAACATTGCCGGGGATGTATACACCTCCAAGGTGGAATCCTTTACCCATGGTAAGGTATATGATATTATTGTCTCCAAGGAATTTCTCCACGCAGAGGATCATGTGCTCCTCATTGATGATTTTCTGGCCAACGGCAGCGCACTCCAAGGGCTGATTAATCTGGTGCAAGACGCTGGCGCCACGCTGGTGGGTGCCGGTATCTGCGTAGAGAAGGCGTTTCAGTCCGGCGGCGACCTTATTCGCAGCATGGGCGTACGGGTGGAGTCCTTGGCCCGGATTAAGTCTATGAGCGTAGAGGGCGGCGTGGAGTTCTGCTCGTAAGATGATGCGCAGCCAGTAGCGCATACCCTTTGGCTTCTGTGTCACGCTCGGGTTGAGCGCATGGGCGGGTCGATAACTCCTGCGACTGCGCAAAGTTTGTCCAGCCGCGTGACAGAGTAAGCGGCGGTTCAACGAGCCAGACTTTAAATAGACGTACAGACGAAAGGTTTGCGTTTCTGGGGGGCCTTGTGCCCCAACATGAAACCCAAGGGGGCCGGGGTCGGAACCCCGGCGGACTTTGCCTACTTTCGTCCGTTCGAAAGTAGGTCGCCGAAGGCATGACAAGATAGCGACGAGATAGAGACAAGCGTAGACCGGGAAGAAAGGTCAGTTGCCCTGCGCTTT
>CAZDDZ010000121.1:0-6269 GCA_964504285.1 uncultured Pseudoflavonifractor sp. | reverse complement strand
GCCAGCATATGTATGTCTCGTCAATGGGCAGCTTGCCGCTCTCGGCCAGCTTGACGGCGGCGGAATAAACAAGCAGAGCCGCCACCACGCAAATTGCCAGCCGGGTCACGCTCTCCTGTTTATTTTCCTTAAAATCCATAAGCATCATCTCCCCTTTTTATATATAGTATGCGGGAGGATGGGGTAGACGTGAAAACTACGCGGTGATATAATGCTTTTATTAGGTTTTACAGGAAGGAAGGATACGATGCAGCAGAATGAAATCCGCGCTCTGGCCATTGCCGCCGAGCGGAGCAGACTCCTGGCCCTGGAGGGCGTTCACACCGCTGCCTCCGGCCATACCGGCGGCTCCCTCTCGGTGATTGATGTTCTCACAACGCTTTATTTCCACACCATGAAGGTTGACCCCCAAAACCCCAAGGCCGAGGGCCGCGACCGGCTGGTGCTCTCCAAGGGGCACTGCACCCCCGCCCTCTACGCCGTGTTGGCGCTCAAGGGCTATTTCCCCACAGCGGATATGAAGCTGTTCCGCTCCATTGACGCACACTATTCCGGTCACCCCGACATGGTGCACGTCCCCGGTGTGGACATGTCCACCGGCAGCCTGGGTCAGGGTATTTCGGCCGCCGTGGGCATGGCGCTGGCGGGCAAGACCGACAACAAGGACTACCGTGTCTATGCCGTTCTGGGTGACGGCGAGATCGCCGAGGGTCAGGTCTGGGAAGCCGCTATGTCGGCCGCCAAGTACAAGCTGGATAATCTCTGCGCCGTGGTGGACGTGAACGGTCTGCAGATCGACGGCGCTACCGTCGACGTAATGCCCTCCGAGCCGCTGGACGCCAAGTTCGAAGCCTTCGGCTGGCGGGCCATCCATGTGGACGGCCACGACTATGCCGCCCTGGCCGAAGCTTTTGAAATGGCCAAGCTGGAAAAGGGTCGTCCCACCGTCCTGCTGGCCCGCACCGTCAAGGGCAAGGGCGTTTCCTTCATGGAGGGCGACTACGGCTGGCACGGCAAAGCGCCCAACGACGAGCAGTATGAAAAGGCCGTGGCGGAGATTACCGCCCGCCTGAACGGATTGGAGGGGAAGTAAATCATGGGTGAGAGTATTGCAACAAGAGCCGCGTATGGTCAGGCCATCATCGAGCTTGCCAAGACTGACAAGGATTTGGTAGTGCTGGACGCTGACCTCTCCGGTGCGACCATGACCAAGGACTTCTCCAAGACCTATCCCGAGCGCTTTTTTAACATGGGCATTGCCGAGTGCAACATGGTAGGCGTAGCCGCCGGTCTTGCCGCCAGCGGCAAGAAGCCCTTTGCCAACACCTTTGCCATGTTTGCCGCCGGTCGTGCTTACGAGCAGGTGCGCAACAGCGTGGCCTATCCCCGCCTGAACGTGAAAGTGGTGGGTTCCCACGGCGGCTTGTCGGTGGGCGAGGACGGCGCGACCCATCAGTGTATTGAGGACATGGCGCTGATGCGCGCTATTCCCGGCATGATGGTCTGCTGTCCCTGCGACGGCGCGGAGATGCGCCTGGCCACCGCCGCCCTGCTGGGCTACGACGGCCCCGCCTATCTGCGTCTCGGCCGCATGGCGGTGGAAACCGTCACCGATGGGGTTCCCGGCTATCGGTTTGAGCTGGGCAAGGGCGCGACCCTGAAGGACGGCACCGACGTGACTATCATTGCCTGCGGCCTGATGGTGCAGGAGGCTTTGAAAGCCGCAGAGCTACTCTCTAACGAGGGAATTTCCGCCCGTGTCATTGATATGCACACCATTAAGCCCCTGGATGAGGCGTTGGTGCTCAAGGCCGCCAATGAAACCGGGGCCATTGTCACCAGCGAGGAACACAGCATTGTGGGCGGCCTGGGTGCTGCCGTGTGCGAGTACCTTGCCGGTGTGAAGCCCATCCCCGTGGTGCGCCACGGCGTGAACGACGAGTTCGGCCGCTCGGGCGCGGCCAAGAAGGTGCTGGCCGCCTACGGGCTTACTGCCGACGTGCTGGCACAGAAGGCCAGAGAAGCCGTTGCGCTAAAACAAGGTTAACACATGCGAGGGGACGCCGCGGAAGCGGTGTCCCCCCAGACTGGCGACAAAGTTGCCAGTCTGGGGGCGATTTCGGCAAAATGCCGAAATCGGTCGCCTGCGGGCGGGTTCCCGCACGCGAAAGCGGGGGCTCCGCCCCCCTTTCACACTATCCCCCCGCTCAAAAACTGCAACCTTTTGACATACATTTTAAAAATAGCAGTTTTTCCACAAGCTAAGGGGACGCCGCGGAAGCGGCGTCCCCCAATCTGTAATAGGACGGGTCGCCCGTGAAGGAGGATGCTTGTATGCGCTACCTGGAAAGTCCCTCCACCAACCCTTGCTTTAATCTGGCACTGGAGCAGCACATGTTTGACACCGTCGGTCAGACCGAGGATATTTTTATGCTCTGGCAGAATAACAACGCCATCGTGATTGGCCGCCACCAGAACACCGCAGAGGAGATAAACGCCGACTTTGTGCAGGAGCAGGGAATCACCGTTGTGCGCCGCCTTTCAGGCGGCGGCGCAGTCTACCATGATTTGGGTAATCTGAACTTTACCTTTATTGCCGGAAGCGGGGACAAGGGCCTTGATTTGCGTCTGTTCTGCCGCCCGGTGGCGGCGGCCCTGGAGGCACTGGGGGTGCCGGTAGAGATTTCAGGCCGCAACGACATGACGGTGGACGGCAAAAAATTTTCCGGCAACGCCCAGTACCGCAAAAACGGGCGGGTTATGCACCACGGCACCCTGCTTTTTGACAGCGACCTGACGGTGCTGAGCAAGGCGCTGAAGGTTTCGGAGGATAAAATCTCCTCCAAGGGGGTCAAGTCGGTACGCGGCCGGGTGACCAATCTGCGTCCCTACCTCCCCGACGGAGTAAGCCTGGAAAAGCTCAAGAACAGCCTCGCATCCTCTGTGGCGGGCAGCTCCACCCTGCTGCCATACGTGCTGACGGCCGGTGATTTGGCGCAGGTAGAATTTCTGCGGGCCAGCCGCTATGCCACCTGGGACTGGAACTGGGGCAGCTCTCCCAAATACGAGCTGCGCCGTGAGCGGCGGGTGGAGGGCGTGGGCAAGATAGAGCTTTATCTCAAGGTAGAGCAGGGTATTTTGACCGGATTGGAGCTTTACGGTGATTTTTTCGGAGACGGTGAGAGCGCTGTCCTGGCCGACGAGCTTGTGGGCTGTCCCATGGAGGAATCAGCTCTGCAAGGCGCCCTGAAGAAACTGGATTTAGACCGCTATATTCACAACCTGACGGCGGCGGAGCTCTGCCGCATCATACTCGCGTAAGGAGTTATACATGGATGTAAAGCTGATTGCCGTAGATATGGACGGTACCCTCTTGGGCAGAAATCATATTAACGTACCCCAAAGAAATATTGACGCCCTTCGGGCTGCGTCTGGGCAGGGAATTAAGATTGTCATTGCCACCGGCCGCAACGTAGGTCTTGTGGAGGATGCCGCCCGGGAGCTTGGGGTGGTGGACTACGTTCTTTCCGCCAACGGCGCGGGACTCATGGACTGGCGCAGCAGGGAGTGGCTCTACCACGCCCCCCTGCCCGACGCGCAGTGGAAGGCCATGCTGAAAATTCTCCGCCGCCGTAAATTGGCGGTAGAGATTTACGCCGACGGAAAGTCCTTCCTCACCGAGGATGATTTACGCAAAGCCGGAGAGATGGAATATGCGCCCTCCTTTGCCGACTACTTTGTCAGCAGGGTAGAACAGGTGGACGATGTCGCCGCTGCCGTAGCGGGCATGACGGTAGAAAAACTGCACATTTTCTATGTCCCGCCCGGAGAGGCGGAAGAACTGAAAGCAGAGCTGTCGGCCACCGGCCCCGTTCGCTTTGCCAACGGAGATCCCACGAACCTGGAGATCACCGCCCCCGGCGTGGACAAGGGCACTGTACTGGCTATGCTCTGCGAAAAGCTGGGCATAGCTCCCGCGCAAGTCATGGCCTTCGGTGACGGGGACAACGACTTGGAAATGCTCTCCTGGGCGGGGTATTCCTTTGCCATGGAAAATGCCTCCCCCAACGCCAAAGCCGCCGCCAAATACCACACCGCTACCAACCAAGAGGGCGGCGTGGGACAGGCAGTGGTGCAATATCTGTAACCATATGAGAACCCTTCCCTTTGGGGAAGGGTTCTTTTAAAAATTGTATGGTGGAAACCATTGCCAGAAAGGACGGATGGTGTTATTATTTTAACAGTGTCGTTTTGACACGAAAAAGGAAGAAAGAAAAGAGGAACTCTTGCAATGAAAAAAGCAAATAAACTGCTCGCTCTGGCACTTTCCGCGGCGATGACCCTCTCTCTGGCAGCCTGTGGCCCTACAACGGCAAAGCCTGATGCAACTCCCGGCACAACTCCCGACGCAACCCCCAGCGCCGCCACCGGCATGAAGGCGGGTGCATACACCGCCACCGTAACCGGTCACAACGCGCCTATGACGATCAGCGTAACCCTGGGCGAGAATAAAATTGAAGCCATTGATTACACCAACAACCTGGAGACCGTGGGTGTGGGCCAGATTGCCCTGCGCGACGTGTCCGAGGCCGTGATTGCCAATCAAACCGTTGGCGTGGACGCCGTAACCGGCGCAACCATCAGCAGCATGGCACTCCTTTCCGCCGTCAAGGACTGTATTACTCAGGCCGGCGGTGATGTGGCGGCATTTTCCGAAAAGGCGCCTGCCCCCGCCCCCCTGAACGACACCTATGAGGCCGACGTGGTCATCATCGGCGGCGGCGGTGCCGGACTGGCAGCTGCCCTCTCCGCAGAGCAGAGCGGTGCCTCGGTTATCGTGGTAGAGAAGCTGGGCCTGCTGGGCGGCAGCACCAATGTCTCCGAGGGTGCGCTCAACGCCGTTGACCCCACCCGTCAGGGTGCCCAGGGCATCGAAGACTCGGTAGAAAAGTTCTACACCCAGACCCTGGAGGGCGGCCATAATGTCGGTACTCCGGAGCTGGTGGACTACATGACCAAAAATGCCCTCCCTGCCGTTGAGTGGATGGAGAGCGTGGGTGTTCAGTTCAAGGACACCGTGGGCACCGCTACCGGCGCGCTCTGGCAGCGCAGCCACTACCCCTCCACCCCCTCCGGCAACTCCTATATTCGGGTGTTTGAGGAATACATCGCCTCCCACGACAGCATTCAGGTGTTTATGAACACCCCTGCCAAGAGCCTGGTACAGGATGCTGACGGCAAAATTACCGGCGTTGTATGCGAAAACGGTGGCAAAGAAGTAACCATCACCGCTAAGAACGGTGTCATTATTGCCACCGGCGGCTTCGGTGCCAACGTGGAGCTGCGTCAGCAGGTCAACGACGGCGTGTGGGCTGATGTGAAGCTGGATAACTCCATCGGCTGCACCAACATGCGCCAGTCCGCTCAGGGCGACGGCATTACCATGGGCGAGACCGTGGGCGCCCAGGTTATCGGCATGTCCGACATTCAGCTTCATCCCTGCGGCACACCCAAAACCGGTCTAATGGAGAATATCCGCACCTCCGGCCGCAACCGTGTTTTTGTAAACTCTGCCGGTGAGCGTTTTGTCAATGAGGGCGCGGCCCGCGACGCGCTGTGCAAGGCCATCTTTGCCCAGCCCGAGTCCACCTACTACATTGTAGTCAACTCCATCCGCTACCCTGACCGCGACTGGGTGGACGCGAACGGCGCAACCATCGCCAACATGGTGGCACAGGGCGTAGTGGTTGAGGCCGACACCCTGGCCGAGCTGGCCGAAAAGACCGGCATGGACGCGGACAAGCTCCAGGCCTCCGTAGACGAGTACAACAGCGTGGTACGCAAGGAGGTTGAGGCTGACCAGTTTGGCTTTAAGGCCGATAACGAGGCCGACAAGGAGCTGCTGGAGGGCCCCTGGTACGCCTGCAAGAAGGTGCCCACCGTGCACCATACCATGGGCGGCCTGAAAATCAACGTCTCCACTCAGGTGCTGGACGCGAACGACCAGCCCATCTCCGGCCTCTATGCCGCGGGTGAGGTCACCGGCGGTATCCATGGCTCCAACCGTCTGGGCGGCAACGCCATTGCCGACTGTATGGTCTTTGGCCGCGAGGCCGGTATCCAGGCCGCTGGCAACAAGTAAGCTATAAAGCAAAAGGACGCACCCCATGTGGGGTGCGTCCTCAGACTGTCGACAAAGTCGCCAGTCTGAGGACGATTTCGGCAAAATGCCGAAATCGGTCGCCTACGGGCGGGTTCCTGCACGCGAA
>CAZDDZ010000120.1:0-6488 GCA_964504285.1 uncultured Pseudoflavonifractor sp. | reverse complement strand
TGAGGTCTGTAAGGGCAAACGGTATAACCGTGAGACTTTGGAAGTTAAGTATAAGGGCAAGAATATCTACGAGGTGCTGGACATGACAGTGGAGGAGGCCCTGCCCTTCTTCGAAAATTTGCCGCGCCTGTATAATAAAATCCAGACCCTCTACGAGGTGGGGCTTTCCTACGTCAAGCTGGGCCAGCCCTCGACCACCCTGTCCGGCGGCGAGGCACAGCGGGTCAAGCTGGCTACCGAGCTGTCCAAGCGGAGCACCGGCAATACCATTTATATTTTGGATGAGCCCACCACCGGTCTTCATACCGCCGACGTGCACAAGCTCATCGAGGTGCTTCAAAAGCTGGTGGACATTGGCAATACGGTTTTGGTCATTGAGCATAATCTGGATGTCATTAAGACTGCCGACCACGTCATCGACCTGGGCCCCGAGGGCGGCGACGGCGGCGGGTATGTACTCTGCGCGGGCACCCCGGAGGAAGTGGCGCAATGCGACGCTTCCTATACAGGAAAATATTTAAGGCGGGTGCTGGAGTAATCGACGGCGGGCAAAATTTGTCCAGCCGTGGACGGCTTACCAAATTTCGCTACGCTCCAGGTCTTAGTCTCCTGCTCTTGAGTGCTCCGCGCTTCTGTGTCACGCTTCGCGCCCTCCGCGACGGCAGATAAGCCATTGCTCCGCGAAAAATGCCGTTGTGCTTGCGTGAGACGCACAACCTGTTTTTTCGTCTGCGCCATGTCTTATCTGCCTGCTCACGGGCGCTCCGCGCTTCGTTTAAACTTTATAAAAACTTTATTGATACACCCGTCCTTGTGATGGTAAAATAATAAGACTTGATAAGGATAGGTGATTTCATTTGGATTTAATGCAGTGGCTGACCGCCAATCCGGTGGGCGAGTTTTTCTTTACCATGCTGGTTTCCATGGTGCCCATTGTGGAGTTGCGGGGCGGCATTCCTTTTGGCGTATTGAGCCTGAAGCTGCCCTACGCCGCAGCCTTTGTGGCGGCGGTCATTGGTAATATCATACCGGTGCCCTTCATCATCGTATACATCCGCCGTATTTTTAAGTGGATGCGTCGTCATCTGCCTAAGCTGGACAGCATTGTGGACAAGCTGGAAAAAAAGGCGCACCTGAAGGGGCAGAAGGTCACCAGGTATAAGTATCTGGGGTTGCTGATTTTTGTGGCCATTCCGTTGCCCGGCACCGGTGCGTGGACGGGGGCGCTGGCAGCCGCATTTTTAGACATGCCCCTGCGCAAGGCGCTGCCCAGCATTATTTTAGGTGTGCTGCTGGCAGGGTGCATCATGACCCTGCTGACCAATTTCGGAGTCAATGTGTTTTCTTCGGTGATTGCTTAAAAAATAGTGTTTTCACCTTCGTTCTTATGGAAGCATAAGCTAATACGGAGGTGAGCAATTTGCGTATTATCGTTGAGGTCATCATTGCTTTTTTAGCTGCCGGAGGGCTGCTGGCGTTGGGCTGGTTTGTGTTGGGTCGCTTGTTGGCTCCAATCGGCGGGAAGGACGGCGGTAAGATATTTGCAGTGGTACCGGCCCATGGGGCGGGGGAAACCCTGGAGCACGACATAGCCGGTCTTACATGGCTTCGGGCTGGAGGGATGGCAAATTTTCGAATTGCCATCGCAGACAACGGGCTTGATGAGCAGGGGCTGGAAATTGCTGCCGCACTGCTGCGCAAGGAGCCGGAGCTTCTTTTTTTCCCGGCTGGGGAGCTGGCGGAGTATATACGGCATAGCTAAGGGGTGGAGAACGGTTGGAGGAAGTCAAGCAGCTGCAATATATAGAGGGCACCGTGGAGGCCGTGATCTACCAGAATGAGGAGAACGGCTACACGGTGCTTAAGCTTAACGCCGGGGAGCAGGGGGGCGGCATTACAGTGGTGGGCTGCATGCCCGGCGCGGCCCCCGGCGAGGGGCTTACCGTATCGGGTTGCTGGATTCGCCACGCTTCCTACGGAGAACAATTTAAAGCCGAGACCGTGGAGCGGCGTATGCCCGCCGGGGATAAGGCGGTTTTTGATTATCTGGCCTCGGGCGCGGTGCGTGGTATCGGCGCTGCCACCGCCAAGAAGCTGGTAGAGGAATTTGGAAGCGAGACGCTCACAATTCTAGAGGAGCAGCCTGAACTCCTGACTAAAATCCAGGGCATTACCCGCAAACGGGCCCTTGCCATGGGAGATAATTTTCGCCAGCAGATGGGTATGCGCCGTCTGCTGGAATTTCTGGGGGGGCACCAGCTGCCCCTCCAGCTTGCCATGCCCCTTTATCGCCGGTACGGCGACGCGACCTTAGAGGTACTGCGCAATAACCCGTACTTACTGGTGGATCAGGAGCTGGGGGTCCAATTTGCCCAGGCTGACGACATGGCCATTTCAATGGGACTGGAGGGGGACGACCCCCAGCGGCTGGAGGCCGGGCTGCTGTTTGAGCTCAATCACAATTTAAATAACGGACATGCCTTTCTGCCCCGGAGAAAGCTGGTGGGGGCCACCGCTCAGCTTTTAAATCTGGAGGAGCTGGAAGCCCTGGAGGATGGGCTGGAGGCACTTTTGGAGCGGGGCGAGGTGATAATCGAGGAGACAGCGGGGCAGGAGGCTGTCTACCTCTTTGATCTCTACGAAGCTGAGTGCTATACCGCCCAGCGCCTGTGCGACATGAGCGAAAGCCAACTGCTGCCACCTGATCATATGAACGGCATTCTGGAGGGGATCCAGTCCGAGCAGGGCATCACTTATGCGCCCCAGCAAAGACAGGCGGTGGAGCTGGCTGCTCAGCGACAGGTGATGCTCCTCACCGGCGGGCCGGGCACGGGCAAGACCACCTCGCTCCGTGGGGTGCTGGCGCTTTTTGAGACCATGGGGCTGGAAACCGCTCTTGCCGCCCCCACCGGGCGGGCTGCCAAGCGACTGGGAGAGCTTTGCGGGGTGGAGGCCTTTACCATCCACCGCCTGCTGGAAACCCAGTTTGATAACGCCAGCGGTAAGCTGGTATTTGCCCATGACGAATCCGATCCGCTCAAGGCCGATGCCGTCATTGTGGACGAGACCTCCATGGTGGATATTACGCTAATGCGGGCGCTGCTGGCCGCCCTGCGGAGCGACTGCCGCCTGGTGCTGGTGGGCGACCCCGACCAGCTGCCCTCGGTGGGGCCGGGTAATCTGCTTTCCGACTTGATTCGCAGTGAGAAAATTCCTATGGTTCGTCTTACCGAAATTTTTCGCCAAGCTGCCGAGAGCGCCATTGTCATGAGCGCCCATGGGGTAAACCGGGGAGAAATGCCGGATTTGCAGAACAATAAGTCAGACTTTTTCTTTCTCCGCAGGAGGGAGCCGCAGCGGGTGGCCGAGACCATTGTGGAGCTGGTGCAGACCCGTCTGCCGCAGAAAATGGGCATTCCTGCCGACCAGATACAGGTCTTGTCCCCCACCAGAAGGCACACCACCGGGACAGCCTTTTTAAACCGCGCCATTCAGGAGGCGGTGAACCCCGCGGGAGCCGGGGTGTCCGAGCGGCGCTTCGGGGAGTACATCTTCCGGGAGGGCGACCGGGTGATGCAGGTGCGCAATAACTACGACATTATGTGGCGTGAGCGGGACGGAAGAGCCTCCGGCATGGGGATGTTTAACGGCGACATTGGGCGGGTGGAGAAGGTGGACAACCGTGACGAGGTAATCACCGTTGACTTTGACGGGCGGATGGTGGAGTATTCCCCCGATATGCTGGGAGAGCTGGAGCCCGCTTACGCTGTTACGGTACATAAGGCCCAGGGCAGTGAGTACCGGGCAGTCATTCTGGCCGCCTGTGACGGCGCGCCTATGCTTCTGACCCGAGGTGTGCTCTATACCGCCATTACCAGAGCCAGAGAGCTGTTTATTATCGTGGGTGATGATGAGAAGGTAGCTCAGATGGTTGCCAATAACCGGCAGGCAAGGCGGTACTCGGGATTAAGGGCAAGACTTGCGGGGATGGAGTAGGGGGGAAGGGTCACCCTTGCTGTGATGCGGCCACAATGATGCATAGTAATATAATAAGAACTTAAAGTGCACGCACAAGTTTATATAATGTACTTAAAATGGATAACATCACCTTACAAGGTGGTGTTATTTTATGAAGCGAGATAAGCATCTTGGCATTCGTATGGACAGTGACATGCACAAAAAGCTGGTGCATATTGCAGAGTATGAAGGCCGTTCTTTAAATTGGCAGGTCATTCATTTGATTCAGGAGTGCATCCGTAATTTTGAAAAGGAGCACGGCCCCATTTCCAACGAGGAGCTGAAGTGAGCGGCCCGCTGTCCGTATTGCTTGATCTCCTTTTTCCGCCTAAATGCCCCTTTTGCGGTGAAATACTGAAGGCGGAGGAGAGCGGACTGTGCGCTCCGTGCCAGGGAACGTTGCCCTGGCTGGAGGGTGGCGCCGCCGAGCAAAAGGGAGAGTTTTTCTCCAAGTGCGTCTCGCCGCTGCGGTATGAGGGCGCGGTACGCAAGTCCATCCACCGGTATAAATTTACCGGCAGCCGGGGCTATGCCCAGGTGTACGGCAGCTTGGTGGCCCAGTGCGTGGGCGACCATCTGGCGGGGAAGTATGACCTGATTACGTGGGTACCCCTGTCCCGTAAGCGTCAGCGGGAGCGGGGCTACGACCAGGCCCGGCTGCTGGCCCAGGCTGCTGCTAAGGCATTGGGGACAGAAGCGGTGGCGACGCTGAACAAATGCCGCAATACCCATGCGCAATCCGGCCTGGAGGAGGCCGCCGCCCGTCGGGCAAACGTGATGGGGGCTTATGAAATTTTGGTTCCGGAGCGGGTGGCAGGCAGGCGGGTGCTTCTGGTGGACGATGTAATTACCACTAGCGCTACCCTGTCCGAGTGTGCCCGCACCCTGCGGGAAAACGGCGCGGTTGACATAAGTTGCGCTACGTTAGCAAGAGCAAAATAACGGGAAAAATGTGGTAATATAATTAATTTTGCGAAATAAGTTGAAATGAATGCCACATGTCGGTATAATATAAAGGATTAAGCTCCGGTTTACCCGGTTACACTTAGCTTGACCAGTATAATCCAAACTCGGTCCAGCTGGACAAATTTCCGCCAGCGCCGCAGAAAACGATTTGGCAATACGTTAGTATTACCTGCATCTTTTTCTTTGCGCTGACAAAAATTTGTTCCTGCTGGACTGCGTGGCACCCCAGAGCGTGATTTCCTGTGTCTGGGAAGGCAGACGACGAAGCCTTACTTGCCGTAAGGCGAGGAGGATAACGAACACAGACGCGGGAAATCGCGCTCTGGGGCGGGTTCGGATTACACTGGTCAGGCTAAAGAATAAAGGCTCAATGAGCCATTGAGGTGCAGATATGTTTACAAAAGACATTGGAATTGACCTGGGCACAGCCTCCATTCTGGTCTATGTGAAGGGCAAAGGTGTTGTCCTGCGGGAGCCCTCCGTCGTGGCAATGGATAAGGACACCGGCAAGCTTTTGAAGGTAGGCGTGGAGGCGCAGCAGATGCTTGGCCGTACGCCTGGGAATATTGTGGCCATTCGCCCCCTGCGGGAGGGCGTGATTTCCGACTTCGACATGACCGAGCGTATGCTCAAGGAGTTCATTCGCAAGGCGGCCTCCTTCCGCTTTTTCAAGCCACGAGTGGTTATCTGCGTGCCCTCCGGTATTACCGAGGTTGAGGAGCGCGCCGTGGTGGACGCTGGTATTCAGGCGGGCGCCCGTCGTGTGTTTCTCATTGAGGAACCGGTGGCTGCCGCTATTGGTGCGGGCATTGACATCACCAAGCCCGACGGACATATGATTGTTGACATCGGCGGCGGCACCACCGACGTTGCCGTTATTTCCCTGGGCGGCATTGTGGAATCAGCCTCCATTAAAATTGCCGGCGACCAATTTGACGAGGCCATCATTAAGTATATCCGCCGTAAGCACAATGTGCTCATCGGCGACCGTACTGCGGAGGACATTAAAATGTCCATCGGCTGTGTGTTTCCCCGTACAGAGGAGGCTACCTTTGAGGTTAAGGGGCGCTGCTTGATGACCGGGCTGCCCCGCACCTTTACCGTCAACTCTACCGAGATGATTGAGGCATTCGAAGAGGTATCCACCCGCATTTTGGAGGCCATTCATAGTGTCCTGGAGCGTACGCCCCCCGAGCTGGTGGCTGATATCTCCACAAACGGCATTGTCATGACCGGAGGCGGCAGCTTAGTCTGGGGCTTTGATAAGCTGATTGAGTCCCACACCGGTATTGAAACCCGCGTGGCCGATGATGCCATTTCCTGCGTGGCCTATGGTACCGGCAAGACCCTGGAATCGGTGAGCGATATGCAGGACGGCACCATGAACCTCTCCCGAAAGAAGCAGATGAATTAAGCAACCTCTGATTTAGAGCTTCCTTAGAAATAACAATTTAGGCCTGCTGCAAAATTTCGCATTTTGCAGCAGGCCTAAATTGTTTTATCAG
>CAZDDZ010000119.1:0-6548 GCA_964504285.1 uncultured Pseudoflavonifractor sp. | reverse complement strand
TAATCCAAAATACAACACCACCAATTCCTCCAATGCTTGGAGCAATAGCGGTACCAGCCATACCCTACGCACTGCGGCGGACTGGAACAGCTTTGCCGCCTATGTCAACGGCGGCGGTACCACCCTGGGGCACACCTTTACCTTGGACTATGACATTGATTTTCTCTCTGGGTCCATTGCCACGGTCTTGGTTCCCTTCCGGGGCACCTTCCATGGCGGTAACCACACCCTGAAAAACTTTAAGGCCTCCGCCCCCCTCTTTGCCACAGTGGAAAAGGGCGCGAAGGTAGAGTTCCTCTCCATCCAAAACGGTAATGTAACCACCGGTGCTACCGGCACCTTTTACGCCGCGCTAGTAGCGGGAATCAACGGTGGACGGATTGCCAACGTAGCCGCCGAGCAGTGCTCAGTCAAGGCAAGCCAGGGCAGCGGAGGAGAGATTGCCACCTTTGTGGGCGGTCTGGTGGGGCAAAATTCCGGTACACTGGACACCTGCTACTTTTACACCAGCGCTGATTCGGGCCTGTCTCAGATTGCGGCCTATTATCCAGCCGGAGCGGTACCGACCCAGTTGCGCATGGGCGGTTTGGCCGGGCAGAATAGCGGCACCATCTCGGGCTGCTATGCCTCAGTCTCACTGGAATGCCGGATTGGCACAGATAGCAGCGGCAACTATGCCTATTTCTCTGCTCTGGTAGGTTTAAATGACGGCGCTATCCGCTACACCTATTGGAAGTTCCCCTATTCCTTTACCGGTGAAACAATGCTCCTCACCTCCTATCGCAGCAGCGATGGCACTTATGTGCCCGGCAAGGAACTCTTCATGGGCAATGCTCCTGCCGAACTGACTGCCCGATGGCTCTCGGCCGACAGTTACGGCGGCGCATACTACATACACGGCAACCAGCTGAAGCTTTACTCCTTCAGATTGGCCAGGTATGATTTGTCCTCCGTTTTCGGCTCGGATACAGAGCAGTACCTGATGCTGGGTCTGCAATTCGGGGCAGGTGATGACATGATGGCCGCCAACGCCGTCTGCTCCTGGCAAAATTATCTGCTGCCCAACTTTGCAAACCTTCCCCTTACCTCCTCCTTGGCGGTGCGGCTGCCCCTGCTCAGCAGCAAGGTTACTTATCGAGTTTCTACCGCCTACGTTATTCGCAAAAACGGTACCCCCGCTCTCGGCCCTATGGGCACTGCCGCCATTACCGGCTCGGCTTTGGGCGGTTATGCGGTCACCGATCTGGGCACTGACCCCACCCGTGTTTATCTTGACATTCAGCTCACAATAGCCCCTGAAACCAGCCCCTGGGGTGTCTACCGCAAGGATAACACCCTAACCTGACCAGTGTAATCCGAATCCTCTTGACAGAAAGGAGGGAACCTCCCCTGTACCGAAAAAAATTGATTGTAACGGCGGCCTGCCTGCTCCTGTCCGCAGGCCTGTTGGTCACAGGTACTCTGGCCTGGCTGACAAAGAGCCGGAGCACCGACGGTACCTTTACCGTTCTCTCCGACTTTGAGGTGACGGGCACCCTATCCTTTGGGAATGGAACGGCGTACAACGGCAGCTCTATTCTGGTACCCATTAGTTTTAACCCTGAAAGCAGCAACTATATCGGCAATATGAAGTATGTGGTGCACTATACCGGTGCCTCCCCCGCACTGATTCGGGTGCGTGTGCTGGAGCAGTGGACCGGCGTGGACACCAACGAGGTTTTGTCCGTTCCCTTCCTCCAGTACCATGTATCGGGGGCGGTGGAGGCTGCCACGCCGCCCTCCGATTCCTCCACCATTCCTGTCGCCGGCCCCGACCAGGGTGCCCTGGCGGAAAACGGCGTGTGGATTGATTACCGTGCCGTTGACTACTGCTACTATTACAGCGTGCCCGTCCAGCCCAAACAGCTGCCAAACAGCGGAAGTGATGGGGCAACTGTGGTAGGAGGCAGTACGGTGGCACTCACTCTGATTGACCAGGCAGGCGGCAGCCCCCTGTCCGCCGACAGCAGCACCGAGATGGGTTTAATAATCGAGGTGGAAGCTGTCCAGCCCAACCGTTATCGGGAATTTTGGGGCATGGACGTGCTCCCCCAGCCGCCTACGGCACCTTGACCTGCGTAGCAACCCCCCAAAAAGCAAAAATGCAGCCCGGCCAACATGGCCGGGCTGCATTTTTTAGATTTCATACCATTTAATTTCATTAGCGGCCAAATCCAGCGGGAAGCTGGTTCCGTCGCCTTTGTAGACGGTGGTAGACTGTGGCTCGTAGGTGTTGTTGACCACGCAGAACTTGCCGTTCTTCACAAAGGCGTGAACCTCTACGTTAAAGTTGGTGGAGTACCACTTGTTTAGTTCCTCCTCACACCCTGCGCTCCAGAGGATGGAACGGTAGAGTACCCGGCTGTTCTCAAAGGAATAGGGCAGACCGCTAATATACACCGTTCGGCCCTTACCGAACCCGTGCACCGCCATCTGGACTTCCTTCTCACGCTGAACAAGAATTTCCGTGCCCTCCAGAGCATAAATGCTCTTTTTCCCCTCGCCAAAGTCCATTTCCTTGGTGCAATCAGCCAGGATGAAGTGGTCGGGGTGCTCCTCCCAATTATATTTATCATAATTGAGTGTAAAGCCGTTTTCCTTTTCAACGCCCAGGGCGCCTGCCAGTTGAAGGTAGCGACCCTGATACTGGTGACCGGAGGGCTCGCCCACACCGATGAAGCCGCCGCCGTTCCAAATAAAGCCCCGTACTGCCGCCGCAATCTCCGGATCCTCCCATACTGCACCGCCGGTGTGGGCTGTGTCGCCGTCGCCCACGTTAATTACCACGTCAATGCCATCCAGAATATGGGGATTTTCCTTCACGTCATCAAAGCTAATAAACTTTACATCAAAGGGTGCGCCGGACAGGGCCTCGATGACTCCGGCGTAGGAGTAGTTCTGCTTCTGGTACAGGGCGTGGTGCACCATGTGGCAGCCCCAGGAGCGCATCTTGCCCCAGCAGTTGAGCACTGCTACCGTGCCCAGGCAGTAGGGTGTTGTGCCCTTAATATTCTCGTAAAGCTCCCGGAATTCGTTGCACACACTCTCTACATAGTCTAAAAACTCTGGGAATTCAAAGGCCAGCTTTAAGTACCCCCCGTAGCCGATGCGGTCGATGGGCTTGCGCAGAATGGCGCGGCGGGCCGTCACCCAGTTCTCCTTTGCTTCCCGCACCGGGTCACCCCCGTCGCAGAAGGTGTCGGGGAAGAAGTACGGCAGGAACCGCCCCTCGGTGTACTGCACACCGGGAATGTCGCTAATAAGCCGCAGCGTGGACCCGTTACCGACGCTGCCCACCACCGCATCCAGTCCGATGGTCTTGAACTCGTCCATAAAGGGCTCGGTGCCAATCCAGTGGTCACCCAGGAACATCATGGCCTCCTTGCCCTTTTCGTGGGTGATGTCGCACATCTCGCGGGCTAACGCGGCCACCTCACGGCGCTGGAAGGCCTGGAAGTCCTTAAATTCCTTAGAGGGCACTCTATACTGGTTGTTATAATACCCCTGGTCGATTACATATTCCGGGCGAAATTTGTAGCCTACCTCGCGCTCGAACTGCTCCAATATGTAGGGAGAGACAGATGCGGAATAACCGTACCAGTCCACGTACTTTTCCCGCTTGAGCTCGTCAAACATAAGCGTAAACTGGTGGAAAAAGGTGGTGTAGCGAATTACATCCACATAAGGGTGCTCGTCAATAAATTGCCGCAGGCGCTCCATCGTGTACTTGTGGGTCTTAGGCTGGCGCACATCAAAGGTAATCTGGTGCTCGAAATCCTTCCAGTCGTTGGTGACGGCGTTATACATATGCACCGGGTCCCAAATCAGGTAGGCCAGAAAACTAACCGTATAATCGTGGTATTTTTTTGCGTTTTGTATCACAGCACAGCCGGTTTTTTTATCGTACCCCCAGTCCTCGGTGGAAACCACGTCCCCTGCGGTACGATCTACTACCTCCCACCAGCGCTTAATATCATCCCGGGTATTGACCTCCATGAGCTCGGGGGAAATCCCTTTCATGAGAGGTATAGCCAAAGTTTCCTCCACAGCCGTGTGGAAGCCGGTCATGATATAGCACTGCTGCACTTCGTCCGGATTTGCTTTGGCCCAGGCGTTGTCCTTCCGGGTGGTGTAGTAGGTGGAGTAGACCTTCGCGTCCACACCCTTAAGGTTCTCCGGGTAGTCGGTCCCGTCACAGTCTCGAATGGCGTCCGCACCCCAGCGCTTCAATATCTCCAGAGTCTCAGGCACCACATCCACGTCTGTGGGGATGGTCACCCGGCCTCTCTGCTTTGTCGTCTCGCTCATCTGGCTCTCTCCTCGGTTACTTAAAATTCTTCTTTTCCTTGGGGTCTGCAAAGGGCTGGTTATACAGCCATAGCGCGGCCAGAAGCAGCACAAGTCCCGCCAGCATGAGTAATACGCCGGTCATTTGCCCCGTCATGCCCTTCCCTACCATAATAAATGTCAGTCCGGCCACAAAGAAGGCGGCAATCAGCACAACACGCAGGACCGCATGTTCTTTCCAAAATTTCATAGCCATCACCCCTTCAATCCACCCAGAGTCATACCCTGGGTCAGCTTCTTCTGCACGCAGATATACAGGATGAGTGTGGGCAGCATCACCAGCACCAGTCCGGCGTAGAGCATACCGAATTCAGCCTTGGCCTGCTGCGCCTGGGTCAGGTTCATAAGACCCACAGGCAGGGTCTTGCCCCCCTTCGGGTTGGAGAGCAGGGTCATGGCAATGATATACTCGTTCCAGAAGGAAAGGAAATTAAAAAGAATTACCGTGATAATAGAGGGCTTTGCCATGGGGAAAATAATTCTGACCATGGTTCTGCCATAACCGGCGCCGTCAATATAGGCGGCCTCCTCAAAATCGTGGGGCAGGGTGGAGAAATAGCCTGACAGCAGGTAGATGGTAAAGGGCAGCGCTGTGGAGGCGTAAACCAACGCCAGCACAAAAATATTATTGAGCAGAAAGCCGCTGCCAAAGAAGCTTTTTAGGAATCGGTCTCCGTCTACCAGCATGAGGAAGATGGGCACCACGATATAGTTTACGTTAATAAAAAGCCCGGCCATAAAGCAGGTGTTCATAAGCTTTCGGCCCCGAAAGTGGAATCGAGACAGGCAGTACGCCGCGGGTAGCGCTACCACCAGCAGAATGCACAGGGCCAGGGCGGTGGTTATGACCGAATTCATCATAAACTCGCCCATTCTCGCCTTGTTCCACGCATCCACAAAGTTCTGGAAATAGAACCCCGCAGGCAGGGTCCAGGGATTTCCGTAAAACTCGCTGTTCTGCTTAATGGAGGACATGAATACCCAGGCCACGGGCACCAGAATAACAATAGCCAGGGTAATCAGAACTACATAAATAAAAATCTTATAGAGCTTGTCTCCGGAGGTACTTTTCTTTACGCTGTCCATTTCCGCACCCCCTTAGAATTCCAGCGGCTCCCGCTTGGTGACCTTGTTCACCACTGCGGAGAGCGCGAAGGAGAAAATGAAAATAACCACGCCGACGGCCATGCCGTATCCATAACTGGAGTTGGTATAGGCCTGCTTATACATATAGGAAAGACCCACCTCGCTGGCGCCGTTAGGCCCGCCGGAGGTCATAGCCTTTACAAACAGGAAGGCCATATTAATTGTGGAAATAATAAAGAAGGTAAGCGTAGTGCGAATATTGGTCCAAATGAGGGGAATGGTAATTTTAAAGAATTGCTGAATTTTGGTGGCTCCATCCAGGCCTGCACTCTCGTAGAGACTCTCGGGAATACTTGCCATAGAGGCCATATACATGACCATGTAGTAACCGATGGCCTGCCATACCATTGCGATAATCAGGCTTACCATGACCAAGCTTTCGCCCTTCCACATAATAGCCACCTTTTCAGGGCTAAACAGGGAAAGAATTGCGTTAAGCATACCATTGTTGGTATCATAAATGGCAGAAAATACGGCGGCAATAACCACTACCGAGAGAATATTGGGGATGTAGAACACCACCCGGAAAAAGTTCTGTCCCTTTAGTTTTTCACGGGAAAGAATGCCCGCGAACACCAGCGCGAAGGCAAAGGTAATAACGGTAACCACCACAATGAGCAGAATGGTGTTCTGCATGGAACGGAGGAAGCTCGCATCCCGAAAAAGGGTAACGAAATTCCCCAGACCCACGAATTCCTCGGTGGCAGAGTAGGCACTGCGCTGAAAGAGTGACATGCGAAATACGTTGAGCGTGGGTAGCACCATAAAGATGGTAAACAGAATTGCGGCGGGCGCTACGCAGAGCGCCACAAAGCGGCCTCGCCCTTTGTGTTTGTTCACAAGCCTCAACTCCCTTCCTTTTAATCGATTCCAGAGCGGTTTTAAAAAGTCCATACACCCTACTTTTTAAAACCGCGGCGGCACGGAATTTGCTTTTACAAAAGAGCGGCGGTGAGTCGGGCCTACTCACCGCCGCTCTCCTACTGCTTGGTTACTTCAGGTTGGCGCGCATCTGG
>CAZDDZ010000118.1:0-6745 GCA_964504285.1 uncultured Pseudoflavonifractor sp. | reverse complement strand
GAGCTTACCGCATGGTAAGCTCCGGGCCCTTGTTAATAATTGGTTATAGACTCTGGCTGCGCTGTTTCACCGTGAGTTGAAAGTTTTCAACCTCCCGGGCATAGTCTTCGTCCATGAGGGAGGAGGTAATCATAAAGTCCGCGGAGGCACGGTTTGTGGCAATAGGAATGTCGTAGACCAAGGCGATGCGAAGCAAGGCCTTAATGTCCGGATCGTGGGGCTGGGCGCACAGAGGGTCGGAAAAGAACACCACAAAGTCAATGGCACCCTCTACGATCTTAGCGCCGATCTGCTGGTCGCCCCCCAAGGGGCCGCTGTTGTAAGCCCGCACGGGCAGGCCGGTGCGGTCGGTAATCATTGTGGCGGTGGTGCCGGTGCCGCATAAAAAATGCCGCTGTAAAATTTCCTTGTTGCGGTCGCACCAGTCCAGCATTTCCTGCTTCTTGCCGTCATGTGCAATCAGGGCAATATTTTTCTGCTTGCCAATGGTCAGCGTAATTCGCTCGTTACTCATGGTGGGTTTCCTCCGCCTCTGATAAATATGGGGCGATTGCGCTGAGATTCTCGGCGCAGTCGTTGTATACCTTTAATGGAATGGGGTGGGACAAATCCAAGCTGAACAGTCCCATAAGGGAGCGGGCATCCAGAAGATGCTTGCCGGAAATCAGCTCGAACTCGCCGTTGAGGGCGGTAAGTGTTTTAACAAAGCGCTGCACCTGCTCCGCCGAGGTCAGGCGAATATAAACCTGCCGCATATGTTCACGCCTCCTAGTTCTCGTATACTTGTATTATACTGCTCAAAGGCGTGGTTGTCGATGGTATTGAGGAGAAAAATAAGAATAAGCCCGTGGCTTGCCGGTTGCGGCAGGCCACGGGCGTTTTTAGGGGTGCAAAGGCGCTATTTTCCTTTAGAACCGTCGGGAAGCTGTTTATAGCACAGGAACCAGTCGTCACAGGAGAGAGCCTGGGCGCCGGGGTTATTTTGCCGGGACAGCAGCTCGTCATAGGTTTTGGGAGGAGGGACTAAGGTGGGCTGGCCGGGCTGCCAGTTGGCCGGGGTAACCACATGTTCACTATCGGTTATCTGGAGCGCGGTGAGAAGGCGCAGGATTTCCGAAATGTTGCGGCCGTTTGTAAGCGGATAGACCAGGATAGCGCGTATGGTCTGTTCCGGGTCGATAAAAAATACGTTGCGAACGGTTTCCTGCGTGCTGGCATTGGGCGCAATCATACCATACAGGCGAGCAATGCTTCCGTCCCGGTCGGCAATGACAGGAAAAGGAATTTGAACGCCGGTGGTCATATAAATGGCATATGTCCATGCTAAGTGTGATGGATTACTGTCTATGCTTAGTCCCATAAGCTGTGTGTTCTTATCTGCAAACTGCGGCTGAGCCTTTGCAAAAGCAATAAACTCAGTGGTGCACACAGGGGTAAAATCGCCGGGGTGTGAAAATAAAATCAGCCATTTGCCTTTATAATCAGATAACTTAATTGGACCAAAGGTAGTGGTGGCTGAAAAGTCAGGTGCCTTCATGCCGATGCTTAAATGGTTTAGTTCCATACCATAACCTCCTATGTTACATCTTATGGAGGTGGCATGGTTATGTGACCTGACACTTCGCCGCTGCCTGCGGTGTCTCTAATCCGCAGGTGTGCAAGCGCAAGGCGGCAGCAACGGCTGGGTGTATATAATCAGATTACAAATTGACAGACGGAGCGCCGGGCAGCGGCTTTCGTCGGGCGCGGTATTCCCGGGCGCTGCACCCCACATATTTTAAAAAGCAAACAGAAAAATATTTATAACTGGTAAAGCCTGATTGGGTGGCAACCTCACTGGTACGGGCCTCGGTCTGCTCTAGCAGGCGCTTGGCCTGTTCCACCCGGAACAGGTTGAGCCAGTCTACAAATTTATAGCCGGTTTGCTCCCGAAAAAGGCGGCCCAGGTAGTTTGGAGAGACAAAAATTTCGGTGGAAATTTTTTGCAGGGTAAGGTTTTCCGCGTAGTGATACCGGACATATTGCTCAGCCTTTAAAACAAGAGCAGAACGGTTTGGGTTTGTCTGATTTGGCTCCTCGGGAGAAGGCAGACGGAACAAGAGCCAGGATTGCAGCTCATCAGCGTAGAGGCAGGAGGCGATGCGGGCGGTATCCACGGCCCTGACCTCGGCGGCTTTGCTGCCGGAGCTTCCGCTTGACAGGTGAGACAGAAGCCTGGAGCAGAGTGCTTTTACGGCGCTGAAGTCGGCATGGTGCTTGACGCAGTCGGAAAAAAACTCCTCCAGCAGAGTGTGTGTATTTCTCCAGTCACGCGCCAGACAGGCGTTCATAAGTCGCACCTCCCATCCTTTTAAGTCGGTTCCGGCAGGAGGTTCCTCGGATGAGCTGAGGGAGAAAAGGCGGGTGCTTCTGTCCCAGGCTGAAAGTTCCAGCGCGCGCAGCGCCCGTCTATATGAGCGAGGGAGGTTGAGCAGAGAGCTTACCGGGCAGCCCAGCCCCACAGCAAGGGAGGGGTACTGCTGGGGAGAAATTGTGTCTACCAGCTCGGAGCAAAGGGTGGACAGAACGCGCCTGGTGTCCTCCTCATGCTCGCCACCGGCCACTAAAAGGAGGGTTTCCGGCTCCCATTCCGTAAAGAAAGAGCCCGGGCAACGTTCCAGCGTCAGACTGATGAGTTGGGTGAGCTGCCAGAAGTCCATGGCGCTTTCCTGATCGGAGCAATAATCGGCCGCCGCGCTGATGCCCTGACGCAGCAGAGCTATCTGGCAATAGGGGGTATCCAGAGGGAGGCGAAGCATTCGGGCCTTGCGAAGAGCGGCCTCCTCGGTGGGAATACGGCCGTGGAGAAGGTCATTCATAAAGTGCATTTGCAAAATAGGCAGGCCTTCATTTAAAAGCGTGTTCTTTTGCTCGTGTTCCTGACGGCTGGCCAAGTCCTGTAAGAGCTCGTCACGCACGCGAAGAACGGCCTCAATAATTTTGTCGGCTCCGGCGGGCTTAAGCAGGTAGTCCTTCACTCCGGCGCGTAAGGCTTCTTGGAGGTAGTCGGTATCATTGTATCCGGTAAGAAGAATCACCTGCAGACCGGGCAGAGGGGCTTTGAGCTCACGAACTAGCTCCAGGCCGCTTTTCTGTGGCATGCGAATATCGCTGAGCAGAATATCAGGCCGGGTATCCAGTGCCAGGCGGTAAGCCTCGGCGCCGTTTTCCGCCTCGGCCACCAGTTGAATGCCCCAGGCATTCCAGTCCACATACTGCCGCAGGCCGCGGCGAATGCCGGCCTCGTCATCTGCAATCATCAGCTTGATCACCGGTCTCCCCCCTTATAAATGGAAATACAACAGTGGCCTCAGCGCCACCCTCGGGCCGGTTGGTATAATAGAGCCTGTATGCGGGGCCATAGGCCAGCTGAATGCGGTCGTTTACGTTCTGAATGCCAAAACCGCGGGTGGACTCCAAGGGCCGTGTAAGAAGCTGCTCAATATCCGCAGGGTCAATCCCCGGACCATTATCCCGGATACGGTAGACAATCAAATCATTCCTCCGAAAGATGGAGACCTCAACCACGCCGTCCTTTCGCTCCCCCACGCCGTGGATCAGCGCGTTTTCCACCAGCGGCTGAAGTACCAGCTTGACCACCGTACACCACTCTACCTCGGGATCCAGTTCTAAGCGGAAGTCCACGGGGCCTTTGCTCTGCTGCCGGAGGATAACATAGTAGCGCAGATGCTCTACCTCGTTATGTACAGTGGTAAAATCTCCGGTGGGGGAGAGGGCGCTGCGAAAAAATTTAGAGAGGGCGCTAATAAGCTCCCCGGTTTGGACGGAGTGCTCCCCCTTGGCTGTCCAGTAGATCATGTCCAAGGTGTTATAGAGAAAGTGGGGGTTGACCTGCGCCTGGAGGGCCCGCAGGTCGGCCTCCTTTTTGCGAAGATTTACCTTGTATACCTCGTCGATAAGGGAACTGATTTTGGCGGCCATGCGGTTAAACTGGGTGGCCAGGATGGAGACCTCGTCCTCACCGCGGACCGCGATGCGCACGTTAAAATTCTCCTCCTCCACCGAGTGCATGTTCTGCACAACCTCCCATAGGGGGCCCAGTATACGGCGTGAGAGCTGAAAGGCCAGTAGAATGCACAGTGCCATTGCCGCCAGGGTCATGCCGGCCAGTAGAGTGACACTGGTGGCAATCTGATTGTTTAAAGCGGCCGAGTGGTATATGCCGCAGATGGACCAACCGTTTTGTTCCAGCGTATAGGGTGCCAGATAGAAAGTATCGCCTGCCAGACGGGTGGGATAAGAGGATCCGCTTAGGTTGCGCAGATTCTGCGGGGTAAGCGGCAGAGAGAGCGATGGACGGTTATCGGGAGCATCTACTGCAAAGCGGATATTTCCGTCGCCATCGGTTAGGTAGTAGGACGCGCCGTCCATCACTCCTTGTCCCTCCTGATGGAGAAGGCTGCTTAAAAGGGCATTATTAAGGTATATTTTAATATAACCCAGCTTTCGCTCCAGGTGATCCGGATTGCGAAGGAGGCGGCAAAGGTAGATAAGGCCTGTGTCCTCATCCACATCCCAATAGGCCCGCCCGTTTAGGGCAAGCGCCCGATCGGCATCCGCTTGCGTAATGCCCATAGGCAGAGGGCCGCCCAGAAGGGAGCTCTCGTTAAAGCCCAGCACCTGAATGGTGTGGATATAGGGGCTGGTGTTTTTCAGGTAGCGAAGAATATTATAGGTGTTGGCCGGCTGGTCGGTACGCCTAAACTCCAGCATGTCCTCCTTGCCCACAGTAAGATAGGCACGAATATCCTGGCTGCCGATGAGGAGGAGGGAGGCCCGGTCCAGGTCGGCCAGAACACCGTTGACCAGTGCGCCGACCTTGCGCATGGAGAGGACGGTATAGTCCTCAAAATTTTTTCGGGCAGAGCTTACAGTGGTGCGCACCATAAAAAACAGATAGACCGACAGGGGCAGGAGAAGGAGCATAAAAGAGAGCTGCAGTATTTTCCGTTGCAGGCTGTGATGACGGCCCATAAAGCGGCATGCCCTCCTTTTCTTTTTGGATAAAGTATAGCATGAGTACTGTGAAATTGTAAGGCAGTGTTGAAATTTGGGATATTTTCAATTAAAATTTACCACATTATTTTGTCCAGGCGCTGGGGAGACTCTGGGAAAATGTAAAAAGGATTGAATTTAGGATAAAGAAGGGCAGTATCCTGGGTTTTCCTGGGGAAGACGGTACGGTATACTAATATTCAGAGAGGTCGGATGGGTACTGTCCATAGTAGAATCCGACAAGTTTTTTGAAGGAGGCAAACTGGAATGAAAAAAATTCTGTCCTTGCTCCTGGCCCTCACCCTCGTGATGGGGCTGCTGGCAGGCTGCCAGCCCAGCGCTCCCAAGGAAACCGGCAGCGGTGCCGCGGAAAAGCCGGAGCTTAAGCTCTGGGCGCTCCCCCTGGGCCCTGCCGAGACCTATGGCCCTGCCATTCAAAAGGTTTTAGATCAATACAACAGCGAAGACCACAGCGCCACCGTTAAGCTGGAGGTGCTCAGCTGGAGCGGTTTCGTGGAGCAGTTCCAAACCGCCATCGCTGCCGGCACACCTCCCGATGTTATTTTCGCTACTTACTACGATGTGGCGAAATATGTAGCCGCCGAGGAGGCCATCGACCTTACCAGTGTGGTTACCAAGTGGCAGGAGGAGAAGAATCCGGTTCTGGATGATTTCCTCCCCGGCACTCTGGAGCAGGGGAAATTTGAAGATGCCTATTACGCCATCCCCTTTAGCACCGAGGGCAAGACCATCTACTACCGGGCCGACATCCTGGAGGATGAGCTGGGCTTCAAGGATCTGGACAAAGAGGTCACCTGGGACAAGCTGATGGAAATTTGCGCTGCTGTTAAGGAGCGGTACGGCAATGAGGGCATGTACCCCTTGGGCTTTTTTAGCCTAGACATGGGCAGTACCAATGCCATGCTCAACCTGCTGGTTTCCAACGGCGCCAGCTGGGTAAATAAGGAGGGCACCGCCGCCGCCTATGACGACCCCAAGGTGCTGGAGGTCATGGAGTTTGTGGGCGATCTCTACCAAAACGGTTACTTCCCCGACGGTATGGCTTCCTACAACCAGTATGATCTGGAAAAGCTCTACGACTCGGGCAAGCTGGCTATGTGCTGGAAGAGCAATTTTTCTCATGCCAAGGCCAACGAGGACATCTATAAAAATACAAAGCTTATGGGCCCGATTGTGGGGCCCAGCGCCGACAAGGCACGGGGAAACATGTGGATGAACGGCACCATGGGCTTTAAAAACGCCGGGCATGTAGAGGAGACCAAGGAATTTATTGCCTGGCTTTCCGAGGGCAACTCTCTGCCCATCTTCACCGAGGGCGGCGCCAGCATGATTCCTCTGAACAAGAGCTACTATGAAAATGACTTTTACGCCAACGACTGGATGCAGAGCCAGTACGCCAAGTACCGCGACTACTACGTGGACCTGAGCTGGCCTGCAGCCGTACCCCCCGTAGCCACCGGCCCCATCATTAACCAGAATCTGCTGGGGATTCCTCTGGAGGCGGTGCTGATGGGCTCCACCGATTTTAAGGGTGAGCTGCAAAAGGCGAACGATACCATCAACGCGGTGTTTAAGGAATATTCGTAAATAATGAGCGAGACCGGCGTGTCGGCGTGAGCGCCGACACGCCGGTGGCGCTGTGAGAGGGAAAGGGAGGGCCGATACCATG
>CAZDDZ010000117.1:0-6930 GCA_964504285.1 uncultured Pseudoflavonifractor sp. | reverse complement strand
AACCGGCTCAATAGCCGGTTCCTTTTTTTATAAAATATTTTTTAGGCTTAACTGCTCGGCCTCATACAGCAGACCAATTTGAGTTACCAGGCGGGCGTTGGCGGCCGAATACTCTCCACGTTCCTCCATGTTAATAAACTCCTGCACCTCGTGGAAGCCCATCTCCACGTCGTCGGTATTGTTGTGGCGAAGGAACACGTGGAGATAGAGGGTGTTGTTTTTCCAAAAGTCATAAGCTTGCTCGGTCAGCTTATGGCTGGCGTTCCAGTCTCCGCTTTCGGCCCTGGCTTCGGCCCGCTCCAGCAGGGCGGAAAGGTCGGAGGTAAAGGTATTTAAATAGTAGGCATTATATAGGGTTCCACCAAAAACCACGGCCAGAATAGCCAAAGCGATATACAGCCTCTTCATACCGCTCTCACATCCTTTGCCACAAAGTACACCCGATTTTGCTCGTCCACCGTGAGCAGATATACGTCCTGATAGGAGTCTGTCCGGTGCTCCTTCAAGCAGTTTTCCAGCCACTTTTCATTGAGACCCTTGGTGCGCAGGTTGTGCTCAAGCAGACGGCCGTCGTTAATAATTACAACGGGCAGTCCCGGCTCATCCGGGGTCAGGTTCATCTGCTCCCCCGTTACCGGAAGTTGATTGGCAAAGGGAAGCACCGAAAGCTGACCGCTGGTTTCCAAAATGGCGTATTTCACGGTGGAAATATCGGTAACACCCTTCATCCGCAGTTCTTCCATTAGCTCGTCCACGGTGAAGCGGTTTTTCTTCATCTCAATTTGATGAAGCTTTCCATTTTCCACAATAATACTGGGTTTTCCACAGATGATAGCCCTAAACTTGACACTTTTCATGGTGAGTACCGATAAAATCATGGTAATACACAAAAGAGTAAGGATGGGGATAATGCCCGAGAGGAGCGGTATGCCGAAATCCTGCATAGGTACCGCCGCCAGGTCGGCAATAATGAGGGCCAGCACCAGCTCGCTGGGCTCCAGCTCCCCCACCTGACGCTTGCCCATCAGCCGCACACCGGCAATGATAAGCAGATATAATATAATTGTGCGCAAAAACGCGATAACCAAAAAAAAACCTCCCCGCAACGGCATCTCTAGAGCGTATCTGAACAGTAGCGAAATGCACAGAAACGCAGGATTTTTTTGGTCAGGCAAGCCGATTTTTTGCAGCCATACTGACGTATGGCAAGGAAAATCGGCGCTGCTATGACGAAAAAAAGACAAGTCTATGGGCGTTTTTATGCTTTTCAGATACACTCTAACAGTATCGCCATTTTGAGGGTCAATATGCGGAGAAATTGTCATATTATTTTAACAATAACAATGGACGGCTGTGGTATTCTATACCTAAAAATCGGGAGGTTACAAACATGGTGAAGGTGAACATGCAGCGTAGATGTATTGTACCTCTATTTATTTTACTGGGATTGGTGGTGACTGCGTTGTTTGCCTTTGACAGCCGCCTGACGGTGGTAAATTATAAACTGGAAACCGGCAAGGTAAGCGCCCCCGTGCGCCTTGCGCTTCTTACCGACCTACATAGCTGTACCTATGGCGCGGGCCAGCGGGAGCTGCTGGACGCTGTCGCGGCGCAGTTCCCCGACGCGATTTTACTCAGCGGAGACATTGTGGACGATGATAAGCGTCTGCCGGAAGAAAATGCGCTGGCTGTGGTGCGTGCCCTGGCAGAGAAATACCCGGTTTATTATGTGACTGGCAACCACGAATTTTGGAACGATGAAACAGACGCTGTTCGTGCCAGGCTGAGCCAAGCAGGTGCTGTTGTGCTGGCAGGAACATCGGCTTTCTTAGCGGTGGCGGGGCAGACCCTTCAAATCTGCGGCGTGGACGATCCCGCCGTAGGTGAATCGGTATGGCAGGGGCAGCTGGGACAAGTGACGGCCGAAAAAAATCCGCTGCTGTTTTCCGTGCTTCTTTCCCACAGACCGGAGCGGGTAAGCTTTTATAACCAAGCCGGTTTCGATCTTGTGCTGGCAGGTCACGCCCACGGCGGCCAGTGGCGGCTGCCCGGAGTTATCAACGGCCTCATTGCCCCCGATCAGGGTCTGCTGCCCAAGTATGCCGGCGGGCTGTACCCTCTAGACGGCACCACCCTAATTGTCAGCCGTGGTCTGGCAAGGGAGAGTACCCGGGTTCCCCGGATTTTTAACCGGCCGGAGGTGGTGATTGCGGACATTACCCCACCCTCGCCCGATGTGACTAAAAAAAATTAAGGCTCTCTACCAATTTTGAATATTTGGGGAGCACCAACCGAAAAAAACCGGGTGTTCCCCTTGCTTTTTGTCCAAAACCACGATTTTTGCTTTTTCAGCCAAAAGGGGCAAAATAGCTGTTGTCATGGGCGCAATTTTAGGATAAAATCTATCAGATAAAAATATGGTATGAAAGGCGGGATACCAGAGTGAAAGCAACCCTTATTTTGGAAAACGGCGCCGTCTTTGTGGGACAGAGCATTGGTTCCACAGCGGATCGGGTATGCGAGATGGTGTTTAACACCTCCATGACGGGCTATCAGGAAATTTTAACCGACCCCTCTTACGCCGGGCAGGGCATTGTGATGTCCTATCCGCTCATTGGCAATTACGGCGTAAACAGCGAGGACAACGAATCAAGCCGTCCCTGGGCGGAGGCATTTATCGTTCGGCATCTGGCCGAGCGCGGCAGCAATTTCCGCTGCGAGGGCAATTTGGACAGCTATCTCAAACAATTTGATATTACAGGCATCCAGGGTGTTGATACCCGGGCGATGACTCGTATTCTCCGCAATCAGGGTACCATGAATGGTATGATTACCTGTGCGGAGCATTTTTCTATTCAGGACTGTTTGGATAAAATAAAAACCTATCGGGTAAGCGGCACAGTAGAGACCGTTTCCCGCAAGGAAATTCAGGTTTACCCGGCAGACATGACTGGTTATGGCGAATCCGCCCGACCGCTGAAGGTCGCCCTTATGGACTACGGCGTGAAGGAGCACATGATTTTCTGCCTTCAAAACCGCGGCTGCCAGGTCACGGTGTTCCCCGCCCATACCGCCGCAGAGACCATTTTTACCGGCGGCTTTGACGGGGTGATGCTCTCCAACGGCCCTGGCGACCCCGCCGACAATGTGGCAATCATCGCGGAAGTGAAGAAGTTCTACGAGAGCAGTCTGCCTATCTTTGCCGTCTGTCTGGGGCACCAGCTTCTGGCGCTGGCCACCGGCGCCCAGACCCGTAAAATGCGCTTCGGGCACCGGGGCGGCAACCATCCGGTGAAGGATTTGGCAGCGGGCCGCGCCTTTATTACCAGCCAGAACCACGGCTATGTGGTCTGCGCCGAGAGCATCGACCCGGAAGTGGCCGAGGTCTCCCATATCAACGTCAATGAGGGCAGCGTGGAGGGGCTTCGGTACAAACGCCCCAACTGCTTTACCGTCCAGTTCCACCCCGAGGCATCTCCCGGCCCCAAGGATACGGAGTATCTCTTTGACCGGTTTATCGAAAATATGAAGGGGGCGAGCCGCAATGCCTAAGAATCCAAATATTAAAAAGGTACTGGTGCTGGGCTCCGGCCCCATTGTCATCGGACAGGCCGCTGAGTTTGACTACGCCGGTACCCAGGCCTGCCGTGCCATCCGCGAGGAGGGCATTGAGGTGGTTTTGGTCAACTCCAACCCCGCCACCATTATGACCGACAAGGACATTGCCGACCATGTTTATATCGAGCCCCTCAACATTGCCTCGGTGACCCAAATTATTGAGAAGGAGCGTCCCGACTCCATTCTGCCCACTCTGGGCGGACAGACCGGGCTGAACCTTGCCATGAACCTGCACGAGCAGGGCATTCTGGCGCAGTACGGCGTGAAGCTGCTGGGCACCAGCCCCGAGTCCATCCGCAAGGCAGAGGACCGTCAGGGCTTTAAGGACGCCATGGAGGAGCTTGGACAGCCCTGCGTGGTCTCCGACGTGGTGGAGAGTGTGGAGGCCGCGGTTTCCTTCGCCGCCAAAATCGGCTACCCTGTAATTGTCCGCCCCGCCTATACCCTGGGCGGTTCCGGCGGCGGTATCGCCTATGACGAGCCCTCCCTCCGCGAGATATCAGACCGGGGCATCCACCTCTCCCGGGTAGGGCAGGTGCTCATTGAGCGGTGCATTTCCGGCTGGAAGGAAATTGAGTTCGAGGTCATGCGAGATAGCGCTGGCAACGTCATTCAAATCTGCTCCATGGAAAATATCGACCCCGTGGGCGTGCACACCGGCGACTCCATTGTGGTCGCCCCCACCCAAACCCTGGCAAACCGGGAGTACCAGATGCTCCGCACCGCCAGCCTGGATATTATCTCTGCCCTGGAAATCGAGGGCGGGTGCAACGTGCAGCTGGCCCTGAACCCCGACAGCTATGAGTACGCCGTCATTGAAGTCAATCCCCGCGTGTCCCGCTCGTCGGCGCTGGCCTCCAAGGCCACGGGCTACCCCATTGCCAAGGTTGCCGCCAAGGTTGCACTGGGCTATACGCTGGACGAAATCCCCAACGCCGTCACCGGCAAAACCACCGCCTGCTTTGAGCCGACGCTGGACTACTGCGTACTCAAACTCCCCCGCCTGCCCTTCGATAAATTCACCACCGCCAGCCGCACCCTGGGCACCCAGATGAAGGCCACCGGCGAGGTTATGGCCATTGGCAACTCCTTTGAGGGTGCGCTGATGAAGGCCATCCGCAGCTTAGAGCTGCCCGTCAAGTCCCTCCGTCTGGCGGGTCTGGACGAGGTGTTTACCGAGGAGATCGAGGAGCGGCTGGTGAACATCGACGACCAGCGGCTTTTTGTGGTGGCCGAGGCACTGCGCCGCGGCTTTTCTCCCGAGCGCATCAACAAAATCACCAAGTACGACCTGTGGTTCTTAGACCGCTTTCAGAATATTGTGGACATGGAGGACGCCCTGGACCACGGCAAGCTGGACGCGGACACCCTCCGTGCCGCCAAGGAGCTGGGCTTCTCCGACGCATGGATTGCCGACCTGGCGGGGAAAGACAAGCGGGAAATCAAAGCCCTTCGTGAGAGCTATGGCATCCTTCCCGCCTTCAAGATGGTAGATACCTGCGCTGCCGAATTTGAGGCGCAGACCCCCTACTACTACTCCACCTTTGACGGCGAGAACGAGGCCGCCGAACCCCTTCATCTGCCCGCCGTAGGCGAGCTGGCCCCCGGTATCCCCGCCGCCCCCTACCTAGCCGCCGCCGATCCCCAGCCCCACCGTGTGCCGGCAGCGCAGGAGAAGAAAAAGGTGCTGGTCTTAGGCTCCGGCCCCATTCGCATTGGTCAGGGCATCGAGTTTGACTACTGCTCGGTGCACTCGGTGTGGGCGCTTAAAAAGCTGGGCTGCGAGACCATTATTATCAACAACAACCCCGAGACGGTCTCCACCGACTTTGACGTGGCCGACAAGCTCTACTTCGAGCCCCTCACCGCCGAGGACGTGGAAGCCATCGTGGAGCTGGAAAAGCCCTGGGGCGCGGTGGTGCAGTTTGGCGGACAGACCGCCATTAAGCTGGCGCAGGCACTCACCGACATGGGTGTGCCCATTCTGGGCACCTCCTCCGACGGCGTAGACGCCGCCGAGGACAGAGAGCGCTTTGACGAAATTCTCAATCAGTGCGGCATTCCCCGGGCCGCGGGCAAGACCGTCTTTACCACCGAGGAGGCCATCGCCGCCGCCAACGAGGTGGGCTATCCCGTACTGGTGCGCCCGTCCTATGTGCTGGGCGGTCAGGGCATGGAGATTGCCTACAACGACAAGAATATTGCCGACTATATGCGTATCATTAACCGCAACGTACAGGAGCACCCCATTCTGGTGGATAAGTATCTCATGGGCCGCGAGGTAGAGGTAGACGGCGTTTTTGACGGCACTGATGTGCTCATTCCCGGCATTATGGAACACGTGGAGCGGGCAGGTGTTCACTCGGGAGACAGCATCTCGGTCTATCCCCCCATCCATGTGGAGGAGCGGCACAAGGAGATTATGCTCCGCTACACCCGCGATCTCTCCAAGGCGCTGGGGGTTATTGGTCTTGTCAACATTCAGTTCGTCATCTACGACGACACGGTTTATGTCATCGAGGTCAACCCCCGCTCCTCCCGCACCATTCCCTATATCTCCAAGGTTACCGGCGTACCCATCATCGATCTTGCCACCCGGGTCATGCTGGGGGAAAAACTGTCCGACCTGGGCTACGGCACCGGCATTTACCCCGAGGCCAAGTTTTACGCCGTGAAGATGCCGGTCTTTTCCTTCGAGAAGCTCACCGACGTAGATACCGGCCTGGGCCCTGAAATGAAGTCCACCGGTGAGGTGCTGGGTCTGGCCGAGAGCTTCCCCCAGGCACTTCTAAAGGCCTTTAAGGGCGCGGGTATGAAGGCCCCCAAGACGGGCGGCCGGGTCATCGTCACCGTCAAGGACGAGGATAAGCCCGAGCTGATTGGCATCGCCCGGGAGATGGCCGACATGGGAATTGAAATTCTCTCCACCTCGGGCACCGCCGACGCGCTGGAGGCCGCAGGAGTTACCTGCCGCCGAGTGGCGCGCGTGTCCGAGGCACACCCCAACATTCTGGATATGATTGCCTCCGGCTCGGTGGATCTGGTCATCAACACCCCCACCCGCGGCCGCAAGCAGAGCAGCGACGGCTTTAAAATTCGCCGTGCCGCAGTGGAACACAGCGTTGGCTGTCTCACCGCCATTGATACCGCCCGCGCCATGCTCACCGTCCGCACCCAGGGCAAGAGCTCAGAGCTGCGGCCGGTGGATATTACCACCATTTAGGACGCAAGATAGAATCACAAAGGCAATACCGCACAATTCGGCAAGGACGATTTGCAAGAAAAATCCGTGTCAGAAAAAGGCGTAAATTT
>CAZDDZ010000116.1:0-6986 GCA_964504285.1 uncultured Pseudoflavonifractor sp. | reverse complement strand
GCCCTTTTGCGGGAACCCCTTTGATTTTATTTATTCGGCGGGAATAAATCCCGCTTCATGCTGTCGACAAAGTCGCCAGCATGCGGGCGGGTTCCTGCACGCAAAAGCGGGGCTCCGCCCCCTTTCGCACTATCCCCCACTCAAAATGCTTGACCGACGTACTCACGCCGCCCTACTGTACGGGGCGGCTATATTCTTGCGTTTCAGTCAGGACAAGCTCCACCGGGCGGTCGTATGACTCCGCGGGCAATGTCTCCAGAAGAAAAACATCCCGGCAGAGGGCCACTGTGATACCGCTAAAATCTGCCAGATATCGGTCATAGTATCCCCCGCCCTGGCCCAGTCGATAACATTTTTTATCAAAGGCCAGTCCCGGAGCTAAAATCAGGTCAATTTCCGGCTTGGAAATCAGAGCACAGTCCTCCCCCGGCTCCAACATACCATAGGGGTGGCGCACGAAAACCGTGTCCTTCCCCGTCAGCCGTGCCTCCATACCTCGCCGGGGTAAAATTCGCGGAAGCGCTAAGCGCTTTCCCAACGCCAGCAGGGGACTGATCAGCCGCCCGGTGTCCGGCTCGCCCCCCATGCCATAGTAAAGCAGAATGGTTTGGGCTGACACAAGCTCGGGCAGATTGAGAAAACGAAGAAACAGGAGTTCATCGCTCTCCATCCGCGCTTCGGCGGGCATGGCCGCCATTTTAGCCCTGATTTCAGCCCGCAGCGCCCCTTTATCCATGGCGAAAACAAATGGCCTCTTTTACCTTTCGAGCGGTTTCCTTCCCCTTCAGGGCCTCTACCAGGCAAAGGGCGAACTCAAAGGTCGAGCCGGCAGCCTCGCCGGTGATGATGCGCCCGTCAGTAACCACTTGGGCGCCCACCTGTACCACAGCGGACCCCATCTCCTCCTCCAAACCGGGGTAGCACACGGCCTTACGGCGGTCTAAGCATCCCATGCGGGCAAGAATGGTGGGGGCGGCGCAGATGGCTCCCAGCCAGCAGCCCCGATCGTATGCATGCTGGATAAGGGCCAGGGCAAACAAATTAAGCTGCAAGGATTCCACCCCTCCGGCACCTCCGGGCAGCACCAGCATTTCCATGTCATCCTCGTCCACCTGGTCTAGTGTCAGGTCTGCCTTTACGGTAATACCGTGGCCGCCAACAACCTCCGGCTCCTCCAGCCCTACCAGCGCCACCTGAATCCCGGCGCGGCGCAGCAGGTCAGCCGGTATCAACGCCTCGCTCTCCTCAAAGCCCTCGCCCAACAGGATATAGACCATGTAAAAAAACCTCCCAAAAAATTAAGAATAAACGCTCTCGTGGTTCATCCGACCAGAAATCGGTGTATGGGTTTGAGCAGGATTTTTGCGGGACAAGGCCGACTAGCGCCGGCCTGTGAATTTTTGGCTTGCCAGGCAAAAATTCTGCTTGCCAATCCGCACAGCGGATTGAGTCGGTGCTTACCTAGGGCAGGGTCAGATGCTTTTTAACCATGTACCAGACTTCCTCATGGATGTCCTCAATGCCGCGAACGTCACCATTCTCATTTACGCAGGAAACCCTTTGCCAGCCGTAAAGCTCGGCGGCACGGTGGGCGGTGCGGCGGCACTTGGCCAGATAGTCGGTGTCCACCTCGTGAATGTCTCCCTTGGTATTGGTCTCACCCTCACGGGAGCGAAGCATTTCCACCGCTTTTTCCGTTGGCATATCCAGATAAATCACCAAATCGGGTGCAGGCAGCCCCAGCTTGGTGCACTCAAAGTCAAAGAGCCAGCGGAGAAACTCCTCCCACTCGGCCTCAGGCACCTTACAGGTTTGATGTACCGCATTGGAGGTGGTGTATCGGTCGGAGAGCACCAGTCCCCCGCTCTTGTAATATTCGCCCCACACCTTTTTCCACGCGGCATAGCGATCCACCGCATAAAAGGTAGAGGCGGCATAGGCGTTCACATCATCTGGATGCGCGCCGAACTCGCCGCCTAGGTACATTTTAAGCAGCGCCGACGACGGCTCCTGATACTGGGGAAAAATCAGCTTTTGAAAAACGGTGCCGCTTTCCTCCAGTCGGTCACAGAGCCGCCGAAACTGGGTGGATTTCCCCGACCCGTCAGTTCCCTCGAATACAATTAATTTACCGTTCATCGCGCCCACTCCAAACAAGCAAAAAGCCCCTTAAAGCGCAACGGCACACCGCCGTTCCACTTTTCACTTTCCGCGTACTCTTGCCACCGCCGCATCCACCAAAATCAGGGGCAGCTTTGCCATACGGCCGATGCGCTTGGGCTCCTTAAGCAGGCGGTAGCACCACTCCATGCCCATCCTCTGCCACCGCTCAGGGGCCCGCTCTACCGTTCCGGCAAATACATCCAGACTCCCGCCCAGACCGAGGAGAAGCTTCGCCCCGGTAGCCGGACCGTGCTGTGCCATCCAAAACTCCTGCTTAGGTGCACCCAGGCAGACAAAAACCACGTCAGCACCGGCTGCCTTAATCTCCTGGACGATAGGCCCATCCTCTTTAAAATACCCGTCGTGGGTGCCGCAGACCGTCAGCCCCGGGTACTGCTTGGCCAGGTTTTCCGCCGCCATTTGGGCGACTCCCGGCTTAGCCCCCAGCAAAAACAGCCGCTTGCCGTTCTTTGCCATTTGGGCGCACAGGCCGCCGGCAAGGTCAATGCCCGGCACTCTGGCCTTTAGGGGGCGGCCCAAAATCTTAGCCGCCTTTACCACGCCGATGCCGTCGGCAACCACCAAAGCCGCATCGTTCAGTGCGGCTTTAAATGTCTCGTTCTTCTTGGCCATCAGTATAAATTCAGGGTTGGGGGTCACTGCGTAGGCACATTTCTCCCCGTTCGCAAGCTCCATGCCCCGCGCCAAAGCCTCGTCAAGGGTCAGGTTGTCCACACCCACACCCAGTACGTCTATCCTCAATGCAAATTCCTCCTTATAGCTTGGAGAACATTATATCCTCGGTGCGTCCCGCGCCGTGGCTAAAATCTCAACGCGTGGGCACGCAGCGCCCACATGCGCGTACAATGGTACCCTCGGTTGACAAAGTACAATAACCGCTTAGAGTTTATTGTACCACATTGTAACCAAAAAGTCCATGATTAAGGCCGTGAATGATAAAATACGGGCGCAAGCCTGAGGGGGCGTGTCAATAGAGACATTGCGTTCCCCGGGGCGTTCTTTTCCCTCACAAGCCGCAGTGAATCTCTGTTGACAAAAATATTAGGGGTTGACAATTCTAACCATGGTCAGTATAATGAGAACAATATTTCTTTAGCACCTAAAAGCGCTAAAGTACCATTAGGAGGAAAGAGACATGAAAAATATGCACAAGCTAGCCGCTCTGGCCTTAGCAGGGACTATGCTCCTGGGTCTGGCCGCTTGCTCCGGCGGCAGCACCGGTGGCGAGGGCAAGCCGTCCACACCGCCTACCGTCAGTACTAATCCATCCAACACCGCCGCCTACACGGTTGGTATTTGCCAGCTGGCGCCCCACCCGGCGCTGGATGCCGCCACCCAGGGTTTTCAGGATGCCATTAATGAGGCCATGCCCAACGAAGTGCAGTTTATCGTTAACAACGCCGCCGGTGACACCCCCACCTGCGCTACCATTATTAACGGCTTTGTCTCTGCCAAGGTCAATTTAATGTTGGCCAACGCTACTCCCGCCCTCCAGGCCGCCGTCTCGGCTACCGACTCTATCCCCGTATTGGGCACCTCGGTCACTGAGTACGGTGTGGCACTGGGCATTGACGGCTTTACCGGCACAGTAGGGACCAACGTCTCCGGCACCTCCGACCTGGCTCCCCTGGATCAGCAGGCCGCCATGGTGAAGGAGTGGTTCCCAGACGCCAAGAACGTGGGACTTCTCTACTGCTCCGCCGAGCCCAACAGCCAGTATCAGGTGGAAGTGGTCACCGCCGAGCTGGAAAAGCTGGGCTACACCTGCACTCCCTACCCCTTCTCCGACTCCAACGATCTCTCTGCCGTTACTCAGACCGCCTGCGCCGGCAGCGATGTAATTTATATTCCCACCGACAACACTGCCGCCAATAACACCGGCATTATTGATAACATCTGCCGGGGCGCCAAGGTGCCTGTCATTGCCGGTGAGGAGGGCATTGCCACCGGCTGCGGCGTGGCCACACTGTCCATCAGCTACTATGACCTGGGTGTTGCCACCGGCAAGATGGCCGTAAAAATTCTCAAGGGTGAGGGTGATATTGCCGCCATGCCCATCGAGTATGCCCCCCAGTTTACCAAGAAATATAACGCCACTATCTGTGCCGACCTGGGTCTTACTCCTCCCGACGGCTACGAGGCTATCGCGGAGTAGTCTAAACAAAAAACAGACAGAGCGCGTTGTGTGGCAGCGGTCTTGACCGTTCCGCCGCACGGCGCGCCCTGTCTCTGATTATTTATGTTAGCGCGTTTTTAGAACGCGCCGGGGAGGAACCACCATGCTGGACTTTTTAAACGCGCTGCCGGGTGCAGTGTCCCAGGGGCTGATTTGGGGCATTATGGCCATCGGCGTATACTTAACCTATAAAATATTGGACATTGCCGACCTGACGGTGGACGGCTCCTTTTGCACCGGCGGCGCGGTCTGCGCCGTGCTCATTGCCTCAGGTGTTAACATCTGGCTGGCTCTCCTGTGCGCCGTTCTGGCCGGTATGCTGGCCGGGCTGGTTACAGGCTTTCTGCACACTTTCTGTGGAATCCCCGCCATTCTGGCAGGAATTCTCACTCAGCTTGGCCTGTGGTCGGTAAATCTGGCCGTGATGGGCATGAAGGCCACAGTAGCCATTAACGTCACCGACCCCACTAAGCTGGATAAGCTGCTGGTCTCCATGCGCTTTCTCACCGACGTGGCAAGCGGCAAGCGCCCCTTCTACCGCCACCCCATTTTTGTGGTGGGTCTCTTTATCGTGGCCATCATCGCCCTACTGTACTGGTTCTTCGGCACCGAGCTGGGCTGCTCCCTCCGAGCTACCGGCGCAAACCCCAACATGAGCCGCGCCCAGGGCATTAACACCGGGTTTAACAAGGTGCTGGGGCTGGTGCTCTCTAACGGCCTGGTGGCACTTTCCGGTGCATTGCTGGCGCAGTACCAGAGCGCGGGGGAAATCAACATGGGACGGGGTGCCATTGTCATCGGCCTTGCCGCCGTCATTATTGGCGAGGTGGTCTTTGGAAAGTTCTTCCGCAACTTTGGTCTCAAGCTCTTTGCCGTTGCGCTGGGCGCCATCATCTACTACATCGTCATTCAAGCCGTACTCTCGGCCGGACTCAACCCCAATTACCTCAAGCTTCTCTCTGCACTGGTGGTGGCGCTCTTCCTGTCGGTGCCCTACTGGAAGAACAGGTACTTCTCAAAACCTTTGAAGAAGGGGGGCAGCATCCATGCTTGAGATTAAAAACGTCTCTAAAACCTTTAACCCCAACACCGTCAACGAAAAAGTCGCTCTGAACGGCTTAAATCTGACCCTGGAAGACGGTGATTTCGTCACTGTCATCGGCGGCAACGGCGCCGGCAAGAGCACCATGCTCAACGCCGTGGCCGGAGTTTATCCGACGGACGAGGGGTGCATTCTCATTGACGGTCAGGACGTGACCCGCCTGCCCGAGCATAAGCGAGCCAAGTTCATCGGCCGCGTGTTTCAGGATCCCATGATGGGCACTGCAGCCAGCATGGGCATCGAGGAAAACCTTGCTTTGGCCTTCCGCCGCGGAAAGCATCGCGGGCTAAATTGGGGCATTACCGCCAAGGAGCGCGCCCGGTACAAAGAGCTTCTAACCGAGCTGGGTCTAGGACTTGAAAACCGCCTGACCAGTAAGGTCGGACTGCTCTCCGGCGGACAGCGGCAAGCCCTTACCCTCCTCATGGCCACCCTTCAGAAACCCAAACTTCTCCTGCTGGATGAGCACACCGCCGCCCTGGATCCCAAAACGGCGGCCACCGTGCTGGACACTACCGAGCGAATCGTACAGCGCAATCAGCTCACCACCCTGATGATTACTCATAACATGCGGGACGCCATTGCCCACGGCAATCGCCTGATTATGATGTACGAGGGTCGGGTCGCCATTGACGTGGCAGGCGAGGCCAAGCAGAGTCTGACCGTGGAAAAGCTGCTGGAGCAATTTGAGAAGGTCTCAGGCAGCAAGGAAGCAGACGACAAGCTGTTGCTGTCTTAAAACAGGCCAAAAACCTCGGTCTCTTGACATTTAATTTTAAAACAGCAGTTTTTTAACAAGCTGAAACCCCGGCGAGAAATAATTCTCGCCGGGGTTTTTCATAGACACACCATCTGTCAAAGAATCGTTGCGTCGCGGGAGTACTCCTCCAAGTAATTGGCGTAGTCGGTGAGTACGCGGTTAACAAGCGCAATTTCCTCTTCTGTATATTGCTGCATCTTTTCACTCAAATACACATTTTCCATACGATGATACGCATCGTGTGTGTCCACAGCAATTTTACCCCGCTCCGTTAAATGGCACACCAGTTCTTTTTTATTACGTCCTTGTACAACAGTCAGCAAGGCTTTGCGTTCCAATCGGTGAACAAGGCTGGAGATCACCATCTTGCTGGCCCACATTAATTCCGCCAGTGTAGTAAGGTTACAATCAGGATTCTTGTGAATTATATCCAAAAGATGAATTTCATCCGTACGTAGCGGAAGATCAATTCCGTAGTTTCGTGGTATTCCATCACTTACTTTTTGAATACGCGCCAAGTGATCAATTAATGAACGAAATCCGTGAGTCTGTTTCATGCAGATACCAACTTCCAAAGAATGTGTCTTTATTATAATGCGTATTGAGCAATGCCAAACGTATGAAAGCCAAGTCTTTGAGTACCAAATGGCTGTTTCTAAAAACTTGCGCAGCTTTGCTGCGCGAATAAACCACAAAGCGGTTTATTCAGTAGGCATTATTATAAATCCTTAATGAATAAACGTCAACTAAATACACCCCGCAAT
>CAZDDZ010000115.1:0-7069 GCA_964504285.1 uncultured Pseudoflavonifractor sp. | reverse complement strand
ACCTTGCTGTTCTTAATGGCAGAAAACTCCAGCACCTTGCGGGCACAGTCTTCCAGGCTCATACCCATGTTTTTTGCAAGTGGGGCCCACGCCTTTTTTGCCGCTTCCACATTGCCGTGGGCGTAGCTGTCCTCCGGAACAAAACCGGCAATGTTGGCCGCACCGGAGAGGGTAAGGGAGTATTTCTTTCCGCCGTCGCACTCAATATAGGCGTACTCAGGATCACCCTCTTTGGGCCGAATGGACTTAAGGACAGGGTTTGCAATGTTGGCAGGGTCGGTGTAGCACTCATACTCCAAATTGGCAATGTGCGCGCTGCGGGGGCCGGTGTCAACCGCTTTGCCGTCCTTAATTTCCACCATGGAACCGCCGCCGATGCCCACTGTACGCACATCCAACGAATTTACATAGGTCTTGTGCCCGCCGACCTCGGCGTATTTAACCACCACGTTACCGTCCTTGACGCAAGAAATGTCGGTACTGGTGCCGCCCACCTCCAGGAAAATACCGTCGGTAAGCTTTTCGTACATCAGCGCACCCGCCACACCCGCAGCGGGACCGGAGAGGATGGTGAGAATGGGGCGGCTGCGCACCTCCTCCACTGTCATCACGCCGCCGTCGCAGCGCATGACCATGAGGGGTGCGCCGATATTGGCATTTTTAATGCTCTCCTCGGTCATATTAGCCGCATCCAGCATTTTGGGCAGGATTGAGGCATTGATGACCGCTGTGCGGGTGCGCACCTTCAAGCCATAGAGCTTGGAGACATCGTTGCCCGCCGTGCCTGCCAAACCCTTTTCGCGGCAGATATCCAACACCGCGTTTTCATTGGCGGGGTCGTCCACAGAGAATGCCTCGGTAGCGACAATGGAGCGGACGCCCTGCCCTTCCAGTTCCTCTACTGCCAGTTTCATATTCTGCCCCAGCGCGGCAGCCTCGCCGGTATTCACGAAGGCGCCGATGCTCTTAAGGTACTTACCGGCCGCCAGTTCGATGTCTCCAATGTTAGTGTCGCTCTTGGACTTCATACCCTGCACACCGCTGCCCAGGGTAACAATGCCCACCTTGGCTACGTCGCCCTCCAGCAGGGCGTTGGTGGCCTGGGTTGTGCCGTGAGCGATAAAGGTTACATCCTCGGGGGCAATATGGCACTGCTCCATGACCTGCGCCAGCACCTGCACAATGCCGGCAGCCACGCCCTCCTTGGCCTCATGGGTGGTGGGCATCTTTACGCTGCCCATGAGCTCATATGTTTCATCGTTAATGGCCACCGCATCGGTAAAGGTGCCGCCAACGTCAATTCCGATTCTAACTTTCATAGTGAAAAGTCTCCCAAGTATGAAATAATTAATAACGCGGAAGGGGGTGCGGAAGATGTTCTCCTCCACACCCCCCAGCGTCGCTCCGCAAGGGGGAATCAGGCGATGCTTAGGGAACCTCTGATTAAATCCCGCCGCATATCTTGGCGGTGCCTTTTCCGCCCGAACTGCACCAAAAAGTCTTGCAATCCGTCAGGATTTCTGCGTTTTTTTGGCTTGCCGGACGAAAAATGCACCCGCTAATCTACACGACTGGATTAAATCAATGCTTCCTTAGAAGTAAAGCGCAACCATGATAATAACGGTCACTGCGGTGACAACCCAGTTGGCCAGGAATACCTTGTTGGTGGTGGTGACGGGGTCATAGCCCACAAAGTTGGAGGCCCAAACCACCTGTGTGGAGGTGGGGCAGGACTGAGAAGGCCAGCGATAGGCGGCGTAGAATACTGCGGAGAGGGCGGCTACGGGCACAGCATTAACCGCCACCATACTGGCGGCAAGTCCGGCGCCCAAACCCATGAGATTGAAGGGACCGCGATACAGACCCAGAGGGGCCAGCACACAGACAAAGATGACCAGCGCCACCGCGCTGGTGGGAGTAATCATTTCCATAAAGGGCTTGATAGCGGCCTGGGTAGTGGGAGCAGTCATGGCATTGATGATCATGCCGATACCAAACATAAGTCCGGCAGTGGGCGCGCCGTCCTTAAAGCCCTCATAGCAGCACTGTACCAGCATGCTGGAATACTTGCCCCACTTGCCCTTGACGGTGAACACGATGGCCCAGACAATGCCGATAAGGAAGATGGGGATTGCATCCAGGCGGAATACGAGCATGACCAGCACCACAACGAGAGGGGTGACACAAGCCAGCAGGCCGCGGATGCCGGTGAGGTGCGGACGCTCCTCGGCCTCTTCGTCGCTCTCCTGCTCTACGGGAGCGGCAAATGCAAATTTCATACCATTTTTCTTAAAGTTCCACGCCAGGTACACAATAAAAAACAGGACGCAAACACCGGTCAAAATGGCGGCGCAGAGTGTCATTTCCTCCATACCCACACCGGTAATGCTGGCAATTGCCGAAATATTGGCGGGGTTTAGGCAGTAGCCGCCGCACATGGCCGCCAGAAAGGCATTGCAGGCCACAATGGGGGGTACGCCCACCGACAGGAGGATGGGCAGTACCACAGCGCCAACCATGGCCACGGCGCCGGTGCCAAAGAGCACGGTAAAAAGGAAAGTGGTCACTGCACACAGTACGATGGAAATAATAAAGGGCTTATCCCCGCCCAGCTCGGCGGCCTTTTTAATAATAGTATCGGTAACGCCGGTGCGGTAGAGAATTTGACTCAGCCAGCAGCTGAAAAGGATGGCTACATATGTACCCACCAGCTTAGTTGCACCGGCAGAGAGTACGAAGGTCAAAATGCCCTCGTCGCCTTTAAGAGGCAAACCTGCCGCTATACCAATAAACACCGCCATGAGAGGCAGCGCCAGCAGGGCAGGCAGCTTTTTGCTCATCATGAGGGCTGCCATGACCACAAAAATGAGAACTACGATAATACCTGTTACCATGATTTCTCCTCGCTTTCTTTCTCCGTTATGACTCTACTTTTGCTTCCCCAATCCGGGGATAATTTTCTGTGCCCGGAAATGCAGACGCCCCAGGCGACTGCCCCACACCAAGGTAGACAATACGCTCGGGCCATAAAGGTTTCGCTCTCGGGTGGACTTGGCTTTTAATTCCCAGGCTGTGTGTTGCTTCACCTCCCCCGTGCCATATTTTGCTACATTTCTATATTTCGTTTTTGTAATTGAATTACTAAAACGAACTTGTATTGCCATTATAGGCATGTTGCTTAATTTTGTCAATCCTCTTTTTGTTTTTATTGTTTTATTTTTTATTTTTTTCAAAATATTGCAATGCCAATATTTTCACAAATTCATTGTTGCAAATATTAAAATCTCGTGTATACTTATTTTATAAATTCATTTTATAAAATGTTGCTACTTATTATATAAAAGCCAGGGGGCGTCCCTATGAGAAAGAAAACAGCCAACATGGAAATTAAACAGGTCAACCACACAAATATCTTTCAGTGGCTGCGCCGCAATAGCGGCATGACCAAGCAGGACATTGTCTCCTCGCTTCAGCTCTGTCTGCCTACGGTAACGCAAAACATTAATGAGCTTCAGCGAGAAGGTCTGGTGGGCGAGTCGGGCAGCATCGGCAACACCGGCGGGCGACGAGCCAAGACCTATGACATTATTAAAAATGCACGGGTGTCCGTTGGGCTGGACATTACCCGCAACCATATTACCGTGGTAATGGTCGACCTGACCGGCGGTATTATGTCCCGCACCCGCGTCCGAAAAAGATTTGAGCGCACGGACAGCTACTACCGCTATCTGGGCACATTAGTAGAGCGTGCCGTATCCGACTCAGGACTGCCCGCCCACTGTGTTTTGGGGGTTGGCATCGGTGTGCCCGGTTTGGTAACCGGAGATCACCAAACTGTCTTTTACGGCGGCATTCTTAACTTTACCGGGGCGACCTGTGCCGAATTTTCCACGTACATTCCCTACCCCACCGCCCTTTTTAACGACGCAAACGCCGCGGGATTGGCTGAAAGCTGGGCCACCAGTGATAATGTCAGCGCCTTTTATTTAATGCTTTCCAACAACATTGGCGGCTCTGTGGTGATTGGTGGCCAGGTGTACGCCGGCCAGCATCTGCGCAGCGGCGAGGTGGGCCACATTACCATTGTTCCGGGCGGCCGGCAATGCTATTGCGGGCAGAAGGGCTGTGTGGATGCCTACCTGGCCGCCACCGAGCTCTCTACCCTTACCGACGGAAATCTGGCCGCCTTTTTTGAGCTTTTAAAGAGCCGTGACCAAAAGGCCACAGCGATTTGGTCGGAGTATCTAAATCACCTGGCCATAACCGTAAATAACCTTAATATGCTTTTTGACTGCCCCGTCATTTTGGGCGGCTATGTGGGCGAGTACATCGGAGAATACCTCGACGAGGTACGGGTACAGGCCGGCCGCCTGAACTCCTTTGAAAATAACGCCGACTATCTGACCGTCTGCTCCTACAAAACCGAGGCCATTGCCGCAGGTGCCGCGCTGTATTTTATCACCCGCTTTATTGATTCTATTTAACCCAGGGCAACACCGCAGAAAACGACTTGGCAATACGTCAGTATTCCCTGCATCTTTTTCTTTGCGCTGACAAAAATTCGCTCCTGTTGGACTGCATAGCACCCCTGAGCCTGATTTCCCGTGGCTGGGAGGGCAGAAGACGAAGCCTTACTTGCCGTAAGGCGAGAAGGATAACGAGCCCAGATGCGGAAAATCACGCTCTGGGGCGGGTTCGGATAACGCTGGTCAGACTAACATAAAAAGGCCCGGACAATCCCTGGTTGTCCGGGCCTTTTTATTCTTTGTAGCGCTCCGCCACCGCGTCTAACTGATTTCGAAGCTCCTCTGCCGCCCACGCGGGCGCCATAATACGCACCCCCGCGCCCAGGCCAAAAATCCAGCCCAGAAACTGGGGGCTGACCACAGCGGAAACCGTGACGGTAAAATGGTTCTCCCCGTCCGGTATCAGCATGACCTCCTGGCCAAAGCGGTCCAGCACCACACCCACCAGGCCCTTTTCGCACCGCAGAGTGATCTGCCCCTCCCGTCCGCGAAACATACCAAAGTGCTTTTGCGCATAAGATGCCATGTCGAAGTTTTGAAACTCCTCCCCGCCGGAGCGGGCCAGACAGGTTACCGCCAGCTCGGCCATCTTGTCCACCCGATAGTGGCGCAGGTCGCCGTTTAGGTGGTCGTACCCGGCAAGATAGTAGTTCTCACTGTCCCAAATTAGGCCGTAGGGGCTGACCTGGTACCGCTTTCCCTCCCGGCGAAAGACCTTTTCCTTGCGGACATTGTACTCAAAATATTTAAAGGTTACCGCCTTGCCCGCCGCAATCGCGGTGTGGAGCTTGTCAATGGAGTAGTATACGCTCTCGTTCATGGTCTTGACCCGCCCGGATACATAGACCTGCCGCTGGAGTGCCCGTGCCTGATACTGGCTGGCAAAGGACTCCAGCTTGCCGATCAGGTCGCCCGATTTGCGCCGGGTAATAAACTTACACGACTGCACTGCGTCCACCAGAAGCTTGAGCTCAGGCAGCTGAAAATCCCGCTCCCCAACGAACCAGCCCGGAGCCTTCCCCTTGCGGCTCTGTACGTCTAGTCCCAGCTCACGCAGGGCCTCCATATCGTCATAAATGCTCTTGCGCTCGGCGGCCACACCGTGGCGCTCCAGGTGGGCAATCAGCTGGGCCACCGTCATGGGGTGCTCCTCGTCGCTCTCCCGCAGCAGGATGCGCTCCAGCAGGGGCAGCTTTAGTTTCTGATTGGCTCCTCTTGCCATCGGTCATCCCTCCTTTACGGTTTTATAATAGCAAATACGCTGTCCTATAAATAGGACTTTTAAAAATTATACCATATTTTTCCCCACTCGCCAAGTTGTTTTTAGGAGGTCAATATTATGAACGCACTGGTTACCTGGCCTATTTGCCCTTTAATGCTTCAGCCCTGCGCCCAGAGCGAACGGGCCGACGAGGTTCTGATGGGCGCGGTGGTGGAGATATTGGAGGACATGGGATTCGGCTGGCTTTTGGTAAGGACAGCTTACGGCTATGAGGGCTACGCCTCTGCAGATGCCCTTCTGGCCGGGGACGGCCGGGCCGCACGCTGGGCTGCCATGCCCAAGGCGGTGGTGGTACGGAGTATTTGCGACGGATTGGAAGCCCCCGACATCCGCAGTCCCGTAATTTTTTCTATGGTGCGTGGCTGTGTGATAGCCCCCCTGGGCCTTCCCGATGAAAAGGGCTGGCAGCGTGCCGCGCTTCCCGATGGCCAGGAGGTTTATCTCAAGCACAGCTTTCTGGGGGGGTACTATCAATCCCCTTCCCGCACTTGCGAAGAGGCCCTCCGCACCGCCGTTGTTCGCTCGGCGCTCTCCTACCTGGGCACCGCCTACCGCTGGGGCGGTAAAACCCCCATGGGCATTGACTGCTCGGGGCTGACCTCCATGGCCTATCTCCTTAACGGTGTAATCATTTTTCGGGACGCCCGTATAGAGCCGGGCTACCCCATCCACGAAATTCCGCTCTGCAATCTCCGCCCCGCTGACCTTATCTTTTTCCCCGGCCATGTGGCCATGTATCTGGGGGAGGGGCGCTATGTCCACGCCACTGCCAAGGACACCAGCGACGGTGTGGTAATTAACAGCCTTGACCCCCGCTCCCCCGACTACCGAGCCGACCTGGCGGAGAGCATTACCGCCACCGGTAGTATTTTCTAAATGTATATGTATTCAACATTTTATACTTCCGTGTTGTAAAACGCACAGACAGCGTAATGTTGATGGTTGCTTTGTTCCTTTTTCTTCACTATAATTAAGTTATAAAAACCTTATAACGCAATATTGTGAACGTTTTATGAACAAGGAGACCAATATGAACCGAATTTATGCCGTTACCGGCGGCTGCGGCCATCTGGGCAACACGATTATTAAAAAGCTGCTCTCTCTGGGAAAGCGGGTACGGGCCTTGGCTCTGCCCGACGAGCCCCTTGCTGCCCTCACTGCCTGCCTCGGCGTGGAACTCTATCGAGGCGATATTTGCCGTCCCGAAACGCTGGAGCCCTTCTTTGATCATGAGCCCGAGGAGGAGCTTTGCGTCATTCAC
>CAZDDZ010000114.1:1992-7107 GCA_964504285.1 uncultured Pseudoflavonifractor sp. | reverse complement strand
GAGCGTTCCCCCCGCACGCAAGCATTTACAAAAAGTAATTTACTCATATCAAAAATACGCTCCGTTGTCGTTTTTTGTCGGTGAAGCCGCTTATGCCCGCAAATCACCTTCAGAAATAACCTGATACCAATGAGAGATCAGGTCACTCACCCGAAAGCCTGCGGAACGATAGAGCCCGTAAGCATTTTCGTTGGCGGTGGACACCTGGAGCCAAACCTTTTGGTATCCCATATCCGCGCAGCGATCCATGACTGCAAGCAGCAGCTCCCGGCCCAGCCCCTTGCCCCGTGCGTCCTTTAAAAGCCCGATGCCCTCTATCTCCGGGCAGCCCTCTTTGGCAAAGGACAACTCATAGATGCCTACCGGCACTCCGTCCAGCATGGCAAAGCCGCAGGCACCGCCGTCCTCCAAAACCTGTTTCAAATCGTTTCGGTCGTAGGTGGCGGAGTTTGGCACGTCAAAAAAGCTCTCGTTATAGATGGCAAGCCATGCGCCACCGTTTTTTCGGGTCAGCGGCTCCAGGGTGAGCCGTCCCGTTGGACGCGGCCGGTCATTGGCCAGTTGACGCTCCATGCCCAGCATGTCGTGGCAAAACTCCAGACGGTAGCCCTCTCCCTGCCCCGCCGCAAGTACGGCGGCAGGGTCCTTGGACGCGATGTAAATCTCCGTGGCTCCCTGGGCCAGCAGCGCCGACGCCCCCCGCCGCACAGCCTCATCCAGCTGGTCAGGCCAGCATTTTTGAATGACAAAATACCCCTTGCCCTTGGCGGGGATTTCCTTGGTGTATAGCTTTAGCTCCGGCTCCATAATGGGTGGCTCCTATCAGATAAGATAATGTTTTATTATACCGCCCGAAAGGGCCGTTGGCAAGAGGGGGCAGCAGCTTGTGCTTTTGCCTTTGCCTGTGGAGAATCTTGTTAAGTGCCTGTCAGGGCAGTTCAACGCTATTTTGCCTACACCTAAAAAAGGGGGAGCACCAAGCTAATAGCCCGGCGCTCCCCTTTTTATTGTGTATTACTGTGAAAATGCAAATGTAGTGTCGGTCGTGGTGGGAACCCAACCGAAGATGTCATCACCCAGATTACCCCAGGCACTTGAGCTGACTTTCTTTATGGCAATAGAGGTTAATTGGGAGATATTATAACAGGTTGTTTGAAACAGGCTACCGTCCATACTAGGAGACATCATGCACTTGTCTCCGTCAGCATCAAGGTAGGCAACTTCAATGATATAGGTTCCGGTAGGCTGTACATCCTGATAACTGCCACCAAACCAAAGGTCGGCTTCTGTCAGCGCTTTACCATCATCGGTCACGTTAAATGTAACTTGGGGCCATTCGGTTTTTATTACCACATTGGAAAGCATAAGCGTTTGCCATGTGCTACCTCGATACTCCTTGTTCCCACTACTCTGCTCACGCCAACGCATACCTTCCTTAAGTACAATACCACTAAATGCCTTATCTCCACCCTCAGGAATCCCAGCAACAGTGAAGAAGTCAAACATCCCCTCATTTTCCTTAGCGCAGTCAATCAGGCTTTCCAACTGGATGCCTGTATTCATCGCCAGAACATAGCCGCGTGCGTTCTCTGTCAGGGATTCATTCTTTCCACCCACGCAGTCAGCTGTACAGCCTGTCAGCTTTACCGTGGCTCTTTGACCATTGCTCGCCGAAACCTGGACTGCAAAGGCATCCTCAGCAATGTTACCCTTAACAATAAAATCAGTATTGGTTGCCGTCAAATTCCCAGGCAGATGATCCTGTGGAGTAATCGAAACCGCTACTTTGCTCCCCGCACCATCGACAGAGGCATTTGTCGCGTCAATAATAACATTGTTCAGCGTTAGCGTGCATCCGCCTACTGCGCCCACACGGATAAAATAACCGGCCATGGCGTTGCTCTCAGATGTTGCAGAAATGGTAAACTTGCTATCACCGTTTTTACCGTCAATTGTTACATTCTTGTTGACTTCAAGTGTTTCAGTGCCCATGCTAATATTTGTGCCCAACTTTACATTTCCGCCAACAGCAACAGCTACCTTTAGCCCAGCTTCATCATTCACTATAATAGTACCATCATTGGTAATAGAACCGCCTGTGCCAATTTCCAGTGTCTTTCCCTTGGGAATTTCCAGTGTCTTTCCCTCCGGAATTGTAACATTCTCGGTCAATGTAAGCGTGTTATTGGTTCCCAGCACCCGCAGGGCATCCACAGTCGCGGCAAGGCCACGCTTCAGTCCTGCTGCCGTCATTGCATAATAAGCGTTGAGGGTATTGTTTGTGTTGTTAGTAAGCGTATTGCTTGCGGGGAACTCTGCCACCGGATCTGCGTCATACTGAGTAAATTTTACGCCATAGCCGTAGCCTTCAAAGGTGTTGTTGGTAACCTTAGTTGTTCCGTTGGCTCCGCCGTTATAGGCGGTAAGCGCCGTGGTGGCGGTGTTGCTTGGAGCACACGTTTTCGCTCCGCTTACGAAGCTATTGCCGTCTACGATAAATGTAGTTGCCTTCACATTGTAGATGGTGTGCAGCGCAGTAAGGTAAATGCTGTTATTTGTAAAATTAAATGTACTGCCCTCAGCAGGAGCATTCCCATCTCCAACGTTGTTCATTAGGAAGGCAACGGTGGAGTTGGGAGCAACCGGTATGCCGTTCGCATTACCTACGGTATTGTTATCCATGGTAATGTTGAATGCAGAGCTATTACTGGTAACAACGCGCACAATAAAGCGGTGCTTCGCCGCAGTGCCATACGCCGCATCATCTGCCATGGTCAAATCGTTGTTTCTCAGCACCACCGCGCCGGGGTTGGCGTTGGCGTTTACCAATACCTGCTTGGTAATTTTAAAGCCGTCCAAAATCAGCGTTCCAGAGGTTGGCGCGGTCAGGGTAACGCCGCCGGACAGGGTAATACCGGCGTTTGCCGCACGGACGGTTGCCGCTTTGTCAATGTTGACCGCATCACTTATGGAGGCAGTGACAGTGATCATGGTCTTGCCCGCGTTAAGGGCGGTATTCAGCTCACTAAGTGTTGCAACCTCGGCGATATTGTCAAACAAGCTTTCCCATGTGGCGGTGTCCACCGACAAGGTTGTATTCGTGGCGGTATAGGTATAGCCATTTGTGTCGGTTATGGTAACGACAGCTTTGCTCGGTACAGTACCCATTGCAGGTGTCCATGCACCGAAGTTCCATGTGCTGCTGGTGTAATAAGTGCCGGGTTCTACTATAAATGCGCAGCTATACTGCTTTGCCGTATTCACTTTGTCGGAAGCTTTAGAGGTGTTCTCCGCCAGCTTGGTATCACCGGCATACAGCGCAACAGAAACAGAAGCAATTCTGCTTACATCAGCACCCTCTACCTTGTAGCCAACACTTATCCCCTTATAATCTGCTCCCTTATGTGTATTAAAGTTTTCAGGAACAACAGTAATGGCTAATGCGCTGGGGCCACTGTTTCCGCCGCCCACAGGGGGCTGTGGCTTCACCTCCGGCACCTCTACCTTGCCGTCATCGGTGACGGTGGGCGGGGTGACGGGCTTCTCCTCGGTCTTCTTAGCAGCGTCGGCAGCGGCCTTATCAGCGGCGGCCTTTGCGTCTGCGGCAGCCTTGTCTGCGGCAGCCTTGGCAGCCTCGGCGGCAGCCTTTTCTTCGGCAGTAGCGGCCTCGGCCAAAGCCTTCTCGGCGGCGGCCTTCTCGGCGGCGGCCTTCTCGGCAGCGGCGGTGGTAACAGTCAGACCGGTCTTATCCTCTGCCACAAATTTGGGCATAGCTGCCTTGTCGCCGGCAATGTACTTAGTGTCGGCATCCTTGGCTATGGAGACAGTACCCAGCTTGCCGTCGTTGGCGATCACAGAGCTGGGTGCAGCAGTAACTACGCTGGTGGCGGTTCCACCCGCAGCCACGGTGATGCTTACGCCAGTGGCATCCGCAGTGGCAGCCACGTTGGTCACGTTACCGGCCACGGTAATGGAAGAATTGGCGGCAGTAGCAGCCACAGTGGTAACCTTGGAGCCCTTATCCACGGTAAGGTTTGCGTTCTCAGCCGTGGCGGTAACGGTGGTAACCGTTGCGTTTTGAAGGGTTACAGGAGCGCCGGAGGTAACATTGACAGCGCCGAATGTGCCCTCGATGATAACGTCGTCCTTGCCGTCATCAATGGTAACCATCTCGACCTTGGCGTTACCCTCGGCCACAACACGTACTGCACCTTCGGTGCGGGCAATGGAAACGCTGGCAATGGTGGAGTTACCCTTCACATGGATAGAGTCCTTGCCGCCGCCGCGAACGACCATCTGACCGGCAACATTCACACCGTCGATGGTGACGTTACCCTCGCCCACGCCCTCTGCGATAACCAGGCTGCCCGTAATCTTGCCGCCCTTAATGCTGGCATCGGCAGCAGTGACCACCACAATACCGGCCTCGGTAATTGTGTACTCCTTTGCCTCATTAGCGTAGACGGTAACCGCCTTATCCAGCATATTGACGGTGGAAGCGCGGTCAATATTCTGCCTGGGGGCCACCGCAGTGCCGTCGCCGATGCCGGCAATGATACCCGCGTCAACCATGGCAGCCAGTGTACCGGCAGCCCAATCAGCTACCTGCGCGCCATCGGTAAATTTGGAGAAATCGGGTTTTGCCGCAACCGTAATGCCCAGTGCGCGGGCAGTCATAGCGGCGGTTTCCTGGCGGGTAATGGGGGCTTCTGCGTTAGCGTTCACACCGTCACCCTTCATAATCCCGGCGGCAGTGCACTTAAGCACGGCATCGGCGTACCACTCGGTACCCTTCAGGTCGGCATATGTATTTGGGGCCTTTTGGGTCAGGCCAAACATATTGACAAAAATCTGTGCCAGCTCAGCACGGCTTAACTGGGCAGAGGGGTTAAAGTTTCCGTTTTCGTCACCCTTTACGATACCGGCGCTGCTCCATCTCTCGATGGATTTTGCTGCCCAGGTACCCACCGCATCGCTGGGAATGTTGCTCACCGGGGCAGTCTGCTGGGTCCCGGAGATGGGCATGATGTCATGTTCCTCCGCCGCAAAAGCAGCCACAGAAACTGTTGAAATCACCATTGCGGCGGTCAAAAACATTGCCAGTAGCTTTTTCGC
>CAZDDZ010000114.1:0-1892 GCA_964504285.1 uncultured Pseudoflavonifractor sp. | reverse complement strand
AAACTGTTGAAATCACCATTGCGGCGGTCAAAAACATTGCCAGTAGCTTTTTCGCCTTGCCATCATCTATTGATTTAGTTTCACAGTTTCTTCTTTGTTAATTATCTATCAAAATATTTGTCTCACATGCTATATATGGTATGTGTTCAATTACGGTATTGGGGAGCACATTTTCAGCAAAGAAAGAAAATTTTCCGCTTGCCGCCATATAGCATTTTACAGCAAGGATTTCTAGTACATATTCCCCTATTTGCGCAGAGCGCAAATAGGGGAATATGAGAGAGTAATATGGTTCTGCCCTGATATTCACTTATAGAAGAATCTCATTTGCCAATGCAATACTGCAAATGCCGCTGCGCCACGCAACGACGCTCTACCACATCAATTTTATACTCCGGTCATCCTTTAGAACAGCTTAATGGGCACGGAACGGTCCATGGTCAGGCTTTCCGGGGTGACTCCGCAGTCATAGGCCAAGAGGACTACTCCTGCCGCTGCCGCTTTTCGCAGTGCCGCGCCAAAGGCAGGGTGAGTACTGTCATTGGGAGCAAAAAACGACACGTCCGACATTTGTATCACGAAGCAGAGGTATGCCTCATACCCCGCCGCTCGGCAGGCGATTAGCTCCTCAATATGCTTAACGCCGCGCTCGGTTGGGGCATCCGGAAATCGGACTTCTCCGTTTTCTTCCAACGTGACGCCCTTGACCTCTACAAAGCCTCTGCGCTGTTCTACTCTGCCTTCAGAACATAATGTACCTGACGCATCGTTGCCCTCAGCCTCAAAATAAAAGTCAAACCGTGAATTCCCCCAGGTTCTCTCCGGCTTCAGGAGAGTAAGCCCGGGTGTAAAGCATCCGGCCGTTGCCCACTCACCAAAGACTTGATTGGGAGCCTGCGCGTCCATATTAATCAGCCTGTCGCCCTTCTGCACCGCAATCAAGTCAAACTTGGTTTTTCGCGCCGGGTTATCCCATTCCTGGAGGTAAACCGTGGTTCCCGGCACCAGCAGCTCCTTGCAGCGGCCGGTGTTTTTCACGTGGCAAACGACCGCTTCTCCCTCTAGCTCCACATGGGCAATAAAGCGGTTAGGCCTGTCCAGAAATTTACCGGAGCAAATATTTTCATAGCGCATTCTAAGCGCTCCTTTCCGTAAATAGCAAAAAAGACAAGTTCCAAAAGGAACCTGTCTTTTTTGTGTTGGCATTACCTATTTTCCCGGTCCGTCTCCAGACAAGTATCTTCGGCGCAGGCGAGCTTAACTTCCGTGTTCGGGATGGGAACGGGTGGACCCTCGCCGCAATCAACACCAACTTACTTTCTTTTGAAAAAGAAAGTAAGCAAAGAAAACTTTAGTAAAACTTTTCTCTCCTTACCGTCTTTCTCTCGGGGTAAGTGAATTATTTAGTTTTATGGTATCCCACAGAGCGCCGTGTGACGCTCCATGGGAATGGTGCGCCTTCGGGGATTCGAACCCAGGACCCACTGATTAAGAGTCAGTTGCTCTACCAACTGAGCTAAAGGCGCATAGGATAAGGTCTGGTGACCCGTGGGAGAGTCGAACTCCCGATTCCGGCGTGAGAGGCCAGCGTCTTGACCACTTGACCAACGGGCCGTTTTACGCTCCCTTGCCTGCGCCCTGAAAACCGAACAATGTAGATTGTATCATTACGTTTAATGAGTAAGCAAAGCCTGCATATCTTCATGTTAAGGTCAAGCCCTCGGCTGATTAGTACCGGTCAGCTACATGCATTACTGCACTTCCACCTCCGGCCTATCGACGATGTAGTCTACATCGAGCCTTACTCCATAAAGGATGAGAGATCTTATCTTAGGGGGAGTTTCACGCTTAGATGCCTTCAGCGTTTATCTCGTCCGTACATAGCTACCCAG
>CAZDDZ010000113.1:0-7145 GCA_964504285.1 uncultured Pseudoflavonifractor sp. | reverse complement strand
CGCCGACACGCCGGTCTCGCTGTCAGAGGGAAAGGGAGGTCCGATACCATGGCAAAACCGGCTATAAAGCCCGGCCGCCAGCGGCGCAGCGATGGTCGGAGGCTGGGGGTGGCCATGCTCACACCCGCCACCATCGTGCTGTTAATTCTTAGCGTCTATCCGCTGCTTAGCGGCTTTGTCCTGAGCTTTTTTAATCGCAACTTGATGAAGCCCAACCAAAATGATTTTGTGTTTTTGGAAAATTACGCGACCCTAATGCAGGACAAGGAGTTTTTTGGAACCCTGATTTTTACCTTTATTTATACCATTAGTGTGGTCTTTATTTCCTATGTGGCGGGTCTGGCGCTGGCCATGATTCTTAACAGAAAAATTCCCGCCAGGGGTATTTTTCGGGCAATTTTTTTGGTTCCCTGGGTAATTCCCCCGGTGGTAGCCGTCATTAATTGGTCCTATATTCTCAACGCCCAGTTTGGCATTATTAACACCACACTCATGGGGCTAAAGCTGATTGAAAAGCCTATTTTGTTTCTTGGAAATTACGCCCTGATTCGCCCCACGGTTATTTTAGTCACGGCGTGGAAGCAGATGCCCTTTATGATGATTACTCTGCTGGCCGGCTTGCAAAGCATTCCCAGCGACCTCTACGAGGCCGCTGAGATCGATGGAGCCGGCTTCTGGACCAAACTCTTTAAAATTACGCTGCCCATGCTTCGACCGATTACCTTTATCAGCACCCTGCTCTCCTTCGTGTGGACCTTTAATTCCTTTGAGTACATATGGCTTCTAACGGCGGGCGGACCCAATGGGCATACGTTTACCCTGCCCATTCTCTCCTACTATACGGCCTTTTTCCGCCAGAAGCTCTCTTACGCATCTACAATTTCCAGTACCATGGTGGTAGTGATGCTGGTGCTGAGTATCATCTATTTCCGCGCACAGTTCAGAAATGACAACGCGCCGAGAAGAGAAAAGAACAGGAGGCTGCGGGCATGAATGATTCTAAGCGTGAGCGCGGGCGCAACTGGGCCTTATTTGGGGTCTTGTGCGTAGTGGCTTTCCTATACAGCCTTCCCACTCTGGCCATGATCGGCACTGCCTTTAAGGGCCCGGAGCAGGCACTCTCCAATAACGCACTCTTCCCGCTCAATCCGGAGCTTACCTCCTTTAAGACGGTGCTGGAGTCGGATTTTCTTATCGCCGCAGCCAATAGTATGAAGGTATGTCTGGCGGTAACAGCGCTGTGCGTGGTTTTGGCAACACTGGCGGGATACGCCCTCTCCCGCTTTCGGGGGCGAGGCTTCTCCCTTTACCAGATGGCGCTGCTGGTGGTGCAGATGTTTCCCATGATGCTGCTCCTTCTGCCCCTGTTCCTCATCTTTAAAGCAGTAGGACTTCTGGACACCCACTGGTCTATTATTCTGAGCTACACCTGCTTAAATTTGCCCTTTTCTATCTGGATGCTCAAGGGGTTCTTTGATACAATTCCCACCGATATTGAGGAGTCGGCATTTATTGATGGATGCAGCCGCTTTCAAGCCATGCGAAAGGTGGTATTGCCGCTGGCTCTGCCCGGAATTGCCACCGTTGGTATTTTTACCTTTCTCAACGCATGGAATGAATTTACTTACGCCAACACCTTCATAAGGGATAAGGGGCTGCTCACCCTCACCGTCCATTTGCAGCACTATGTCTCGGCCAACCAGAGTTCCTGGGCCGAAATGATGGCAGCCTCCACCTTAGGCATTATTCCGTCCATGCTGTTTCTGCTCTTTGCCCAAAAGTATCTGGTGCAGGGCATGACGGCCGGGTCGGTCAAGGGATAAAATTGCGCAAAGAAAGAGGGATTTTACCATGCTGGATTTACTTTTGCTCCACGGGACCGTCATCACCATGGATGCCACGCGCCGCATCATTAAAGACGGTGCAGTAGGCGTTACCGGCAACCGTATCGTCTTTATCGGCGGCAGTGCCCAGGCGGCGCATTTTGAGGCAAAGAAAACTGTGGACTGCACCGACCACGCCATTCTGCCAGGATTTATCGACAGCCACTCCCACGGCGGACACGGCCTTATCCGGGGGAGCTTACTCAACAATACCAGCGACTGGATGGCAGCCATTACCCACATCTATAACCACTATACCAGCGACGACTACTGGTACCATGAGGGACGCCTGAGCGCACTGGATAAACTCCGCTCCGGCGTGACAACTGCTGTGTGCTTCATTGGCGCCCAGACCCGCTGCGATGACCCGATTTTCGCCATCAATCACGCCAAGGGCTACGCCGAGGTGGGGGTGCGTGAGGTAGTCTGCACCGGGCCCTGCCACCCGCCCTATCCGCACAAGTTTAGCCGCTGGGAGGGGGAAAAACGCACACTGCGGGACGTGAGTTATGACGATATGATTGCCGCACTGGAGCAGGTCATTGCAACCTTAAACCACGCAAACGATGACCGGACCAGAGCCTTCGTGGCTCCTTACGGGCTGCTGCCGTCGGTGAGCCCCTCCTTCCCGACACCAGCCGACAAGCTGCCCGGAGAGCTCTCTCCGGCTGACCGGCACCATCTGGACGAGCTGTGGCGGGTGGCTAACGAATATGATACCCGTATCCATACCGAATGCTATGGCGGCTCTATCCACACCATGCTCAAGGCGCCCAATCCCCTGCTGGGGCCGCGGGTTCATCTGGAGCACTGCGCGGGCTGTTCCTTCGACGAAATTTTGGCGCTGAAGGATACGGGCACCAATATTGGTGTTACCTTTCAGTCCACAACGCCGGTACTGCCCATGCTCCATATGGGCATGAAGGTGGCCATCGGTAGCGACGGCCCCAAGATTTTGGGCAATGCCGACATGTTCCAGTGCATGCGCATGACCCAAAACCGGCATAAGGACGACTCCTCCTTTTCGGGCAACGACATGTGGAACCTGCCTCCTCACAAGCTGCTGGAGATGACCACGATCGATGCCGCCCAGGTTATCGGCTGGGATAATGATATCGGCTCTCTGGAGGAGGGGAAGAAGGCAGACATTATTGCCGTGAACCTGATGAACTCCCGTATGACCCCAAGGGCCAACCTGGTGGACAGCCTGGTAATGCTGGGCTGCTCGGGAGATGTGGACCATGTGGTGGTGGACGGCAGAGTTTTGCTGGAAAACGGCGACCTGTGCCTAAGCGATGAAAGGCAGCTTTTGCTGGACGCCGAGCGGGAGGCGCAGGCCACCTTTGCCCGGGCCGGACTGCAGGCGTTTATGGACGCTCCGCATCAGTGGGGCGCGGTTCGCCGCTACCCGGAGCTGCGTTTCGATTTGGAGTGGCAGCGCCAAGACGGAGGGTACTATTGATGGAGCTGCCACCCCTTTCCAAGGAGCAGGAGCACGCAATCAAGGCTATGCCCAAAATTGACCTGCACTACCACCTGGAGGGGGGCGTACGCCCGGAGACGCTGGCAGAAATCTTGGGAGAGCGCGACGTGGAGGCCATACGCAGGCGATTGGAGGTTTCGGGTGATTGCACCTCCCTGCCGGAGTTTTTGGAAAAGTTTGAGTATGTGACTCCCTTGCTGAAGTCGCCACAGACGCTGAAATTGGCGGCGGAGGCGGCCGTCCGGGAGGCGGCGGAGCAGAACCTCATCTACTTAGAGGTCCGCTTCGCACCCGGCTTTTTAACCACGGCGGATATGGACGAGTCAGAGGTCATCACCCATGTATTGGCTGGATTGGAAGCGGGAGAGCGGCGCTGGGGCGTCCCTGCCAATGCCATTCTTATTTTGGGATTGTCCAGCAAGCCGGAAGAAAATCTGGCTTTGGTAAATGCCGCCCTTCGGCTAAACAGCCCACGGCTGGTGGGAGTAGATGTGGCAGGGCCGGAGGGGGCGGTACCCCTTAGTATCCACGCGGAGGCCCTCCAACAGGCACGCTCGGGCGGCCTTGCGCTTACCCTCCACGCCGGAGAGGCCGGGCCCCCCGCAAATATTGAGACGGCACTGGCCCTGGGGGCAAGGCGCATCGGCCATGCCACCAGCTTATACCGGGATCAGGCATTACTCCGGCGGGTGGCGGCAGAAGGAATTGGGCTGGAGCTATGCCCCACCAGCAATTTGCAGACAAAGGCTATCAGGTGCTGGGAGGATTACCATATTCGGGATTATTTGACCATGGGCGCGCGCTGTGCTATCTGCACCGATGACCCGGCAGTGTCTGGCATTACACTGACGGGGGAGTACCTGCTTATGGCGCGGCAGTTTGACATAGCAGCAAAGGACTTGCTGAATATCGTGCGCAATGCGGCCGAAATTGCCTTCTGCACGGAAAAAGATAAAGACCGGCTGCGGCGGCGGATAGAGGAGTATGCACAGAGATGAATGACTTGCTTCTAACCATCGCTGCCAATATTGCAATGATTTTTGTTATGCGCCACTCGGAAAGCCACAGCGGCAACCGCTATGCGGTGACCGTCTTTAACTACATGACCGGTGTGGCAGTAACGCTGCTGCTTATGGGTGGCAGGTTACCGGACCTGGCCAGTGAGGGCGTGGGGTTTGCGTTGGGGCTTTCACTCTTTAACGCGGCTTGTATGGTCAGCTGTATGCTTCTGGTGCAGTTCAGTATCCTAAAAAACGGAGCGCCTCTTTCTACCACCTTTAACCGATTGGGGATACTTATTCCCACAGTCTTATCCATCTTGCTTTTTAGGGAGAAGCCGGGTCTGTTTCAAGCTGCGGGGCTGGGGCTTGCGGTGTTTGCCATTGTCTATTTGGGCGGTAAACGAGAATCGGACACGCGGATTGCTTCGCCGGCCGGGCTCTTTCTGATTTTTTTAATCGGGGGACTGATTGACTTTAATTCCAAGGTGTACAATATGTTCGGTTCACCGGAATTGCAGAAACTATATGTCTTGGGTACCTTTATTTTCTCTCTGGGAATGAGTGCTGTGTTACTGCTGATTAAAAATCGTAGCGTTACCCGCCGGGATGTCCTCTGCGGGGTGCTGGTAGGACTGCCCAATCAACTGGTTTCCTATTGCATGGTGCGGGCGGCGGCGGTGCTGCCGGCCTACATCGTTTTTCCGGTATACAGCTCGATGGTTATCCTGGGTGTAAACCTCATTAACTTTTTGGTTTTCCGGGAAAAGCCAGGTCGCAGAGAGTTGTACGGCACTGCCATAATTGCGTTGGCGGTAGTGCTTATTAGCTGCTGAGTATAGGATAAAAAATAAGTGCCCATCGGCTTCTAGAGCGTTTCTGAAAAGTCGCTGTGTCCGGAATATGGAACAGAAATTGTGCCAGGCAAGCCATTTTTCCACAGGAATCCTGGGCGGATTTCAAGGAAAAACGGTGCGGCATGGCGAAATTTTTGTCAAAAGAACGGATGCATGGACTTTTCAGAAAGGCTCTAAACTATTATGGGAAAAGTAGGCCGGACAAAGAACCCCCTGATGTAGAAAAACAGGCTACATCAGGGGGTTTTACTATAAGTAAACCAAATTATAAACATTTTTTGCACTGAAACAAATACAATGTGGGCTGTACATGACGAGAAATCCCTTGAGAATGCTTGTGAGGGAAGGCGGCAGACGGCTGCCGCCAAGGCCGGGTTTTGCTTTCAGAGCTTCAAGCACCATCGTTTTTCCGCAGCTTTTAAAATAAATCATAGTAAAAATATTACCAAGAAATTCCTTGGAAAAAAAGATAAAATTTTGATATAGTAAATATAATTTAAAACTGTAAATAAAACAAAATTTTTACATGATTTTATACAAAAAAATGAGACGATAATGCGGTCCTGCCTGTTTGGGGCAGAGCCGCGTTATCGTCTCTCCAAATGTAGATTTTAAAAAGCTTAGGTTAAAAAAACCTCCAAAAATTGATTTCTTTTTTTAGCAAAATAGGCAAAAATGCAAAATGGGTCAATTGACCTTATTGCTGACCAAAAATTTAATGTATTCTGAATTTGCCGCTAAACACCAAATTTCTTTATATTTCGTATTCTCTTGCGTAGATTTCCAATGTCTTTTCATCCAAAACAATAAATGTCTTTTTTCGATAGGCAATGATGCCCTCGTTGATGCAGTCACGCAGAATGCGGTTCACACTTCTGAGGGGAGCTCTTGTCTGGGAAACCAGGTGCTGCTTGGTAAAAGAGGCAAGCTGTCCGGTATGGTATTGGGCATGGATGCAGCCTAAAATGCGCTGTTTGAGCGGCAGCATGGCAATGCGTGACATGGAGTCTGATGTAAAATAGAGTCGCCTGGAAAAGGTCTCACAGATAAAACGGGTAATAGCAAAATCCGTCTGCATCCAGGCAAATACAGTTTCCTTTGGAACCAGGGTCAGGCTGCAGTTGGTTTTTGCCCGAACCTTATAGGGCGCAAGCTCCGGGCAGAATAGCTCGATTTCACCGAAAAAGCTCCCTTCTTCAAAGGTGTTTACCGAGATAAATGCACCGCTGTATGATTCCTTCAGAACCTCCACTGCGCCGGAGCCTATAATGTAAAAAAATTGCTCTCCGCTCTTTGAAGGCAAAATCAAAGCGCCTTTTTGAAAAATATGGTTCTGAAATTCTTTGCGGATGGGTTCCGGCGCGTGAGCGGCAAGCTCTTTGAGGGTGGTATTCATAACAGTTCATTCCCTTTTGTTGTGAATTTATCCTTTGATATCAATTATACACAAAAGTTTGGTCATGTAAATATTGTTTTCTGAGCAAAACAAGCCAGCAAATTGGTCTGCTGGCAATGGTCCGGGGACAGCCGGGGAGAAAATCCACGGTCCTGATAAAAACTAAGGAAAAGGAGAATTCACATGAAGAAAAGACTGCTTGCAATGCTCCTGGCGCTGACAATGATTGCGGGGCTGACCGCCTGCGGCAAAACACAGGGGGCTGCGCCCTCTGAGAGCAACGCTCCTGCCGACACGACCGAGAAGCTAAAGGTCGCCTATATCGGCGGCACTCTGGGAGACGCCGGTATTGCCGACGCCACCTACGAGGGATTTGACCGGGCGCTGAAGGAACTGCCCATTGACGGAAAGTTTATCGAGCTTCCCACCGACCCCTCCGCCTACAAATCTACCCTGCTGGACGCCTGCGACTCCGGGGCTCAGCTCATTTTCTCCTCTGCCAACAATGGCATGATCGACGAGGTGCTT
>CAZDDZ010000112.1:0-7340 GCA_964504285.1 uncultured Pseudoflavonifractor sp. | reverse complement strand
GATTTCGGCATTTTGCCGAAATCGCCCTCAGACTGGCGACTTTGTCGACAGTCTGTGCTGGCCGCCCTGTATGGGGCGGCCAGCTTTATTGTATGGCCTAAAAGCGTTTTACAAAATTTTAAAAATGTGTGGCAGGGGGTTGCATAACCGTAACAGCTGCGCTATAATATCTATGAGAGTTAGCTTATGCAAACTGCGGACGGGATGGTACATGGAATGAAGCACGAGACAACGCTGAACAAAAGCACCCTGGAGGAATTACACCCTGGTGAAAAGGGAATCATTCTTCGGGTGGGGAATGAAAAGGGGCCGGTTAAGCGCCGGCTGGTGGATATGGGGCTTACCCCCGGTACCGAGGTATTGGTGCGGAAGGTGGCGCCCTTTGGAGACCCTGTTGAGGTCAATATCCGGGGCTATGAGCTCTCGCTCCGCAAGGAGGACGCCCGCCGAATTATTTTGGCCACGGGCGAGACTGCACAGGCCTGCCAAACCGGTGGCAACGAGCGGGTGTCCATGGTGCAGCGCCTGCCCGATGAAGAGACGCTCCGCCGTATGCAGCAGGCGCATGCCCATGAGAGCGCGGCCCACGGCGGTACCCCTGACTATGTCAGCCACGATACACGGGAAATGAAGCTGGCTCTGGTAGGGAATCCTAATTGCGGTAAGACGACCCTTTTTAACGCGCTCACCGGCTCCAATCAATATGTGGGCAACTGGCCCGGTGTGACGGTGGAGAAGAAGGAGGGCAAGGCCAGTGTGGACGGCAAACCGGTCACCGTGGTGGATTTGCCCGGTATTTACTCCCTGTCGCCCTACTCCATGGAGGAAATTGTGGCCCGGGACTTCATTGTGGGGGAACACCCGGATGCAATTATCAACATTATCGATGCCACCAATATCGAGCGCAATCTCTATCTGACTGTTCAGCTTTTGGAGCTGGAGCGCCCTATGGTCATTGCCCTGAACTTTATGGACGAGGCGCGCCGTCACGGCGACAAGCTGGAGTGCGAAACCCTTTCCCGGCTTCTCGGGGTGCCCGTCATTCCCATTACCGCCCGGAGCGGTGAGAATATTGAGGAGCTGCTGCGGGTAGCTCACCAGCAAATGCACGTGGGCGTTACCATTGAGCCTGACGACCTGTATGACGACTATACCCACCTGATCCACCATGAGGTAGGCGAGCTGATTCACGACAGAGCCTATGAAATTGGCGTTCCAGCCCACTGGGCCTCAGTGAAGCTCATTGAGGGGGATGTGCTGGTGGAGCAAGCCTTGGGTTTGGACGAGGACACTCGCGGACAGTTGGAGGCAGTCTGTGAGGAGTATGAGGGAGCCTATACCTTGGGTGATCGGGAGACCCTCATTGCCGATGCCCGCTACCAGTTTATTCAGCGGGTGGTGGCTCAGGCGGTGCAGAAGGGTCGTCCGGCGGGCGAGCTGACGCTTTCAGATAAAATTGATGCTGTTGTGACTCATAAGTGGCTGGCGGTGCCTGTGTTTTTGCTGATGATGCTGGTCATGTTTTCTCTCACCTTCGGTCCCGGCGCATTTTTCTCCGACTGTGTGGAGGGGGTAGTGGGGGCCTTTGGCGAGTGGGTGACGGGCGCGCTGGCCGCTGCCCAGGTAGCGCCCTGGGTGGCCAGCCTTCTGGTGGACGGCGTGATTTCCGGTGTGGGCGGCGTACTCACCTTCCTGCCTCAGATTGCCCTGCTATTCCTGTTCCTCTCCTTCTTGGAGGATTCGGGCTACATGGCCCGGGCGGCCTTTATTATGGACCGGCTCCTGCGCCGGTTTGGGCTGTCGGGCAAGGCCTTTATCCCCATGCTTATGGGCTTTGGCTGTACCGTGCCCGCTGTTATGGGCGCCCGTACGATGGAAAACGAGAAGGATAGACGCATGACCATTATGCTGGTGCCCTTCATGTCCTGCTCGGCTCGCCTGCCGGTTTACGGGCTGATTGCGGGGGCTTTCTTCGCCGGATATGCGGGTCTGGTGGTTTTTTCTCTCTATGTGCTGGGGCTGCTGTTCGCCATTGTCTCAGGTATTATTTTGAAAAAGACCATGTTTAAGGGCGAACCTGCCGCCTTTGTGCTGGAGCTGCCGCCCTACCGACTGCCCACCCTTAAAAACTGCCTGATGCACGTCTGGGAGCGGGTGCGGGGCTTCCTGGTGAAGGCGGGTACCTTGATTCTTGCCATGAGCGTGGTGCTTTGGTTCCTCCAGTCCTTCGGCTGGAACGGGGGCATAGTAATGGTAGAGGACGCGGCTCACTCCTTCCTGGGCGCGATTGGCGGGTTGATCGCCCCCATCTTTGCACCCCTTGGCTTTGGCACATGGCAGGCGGCGGTGTCGCTGCTGACGGGTCTGGTGGCCAAGGAGGCGGTGGTCTCCTCTATGAGCATGTTTTATGGCTTTGCCGCCGGGGCCAGCGGCGCGGCGGTGGCCGGCGCTCTTTCCGGCACCTTTGCCACCCCAGTGGCGGCCTATGCGTTCCTGGTGTTTGTTCTGCTGTATGTCCCCTGCGTGGCGGCGGTATCCACCATCCGCAAGGAGATGAACAGCGCGAAATGGACCCTCCGCTCCATTGCTTGGCAATTGGGTGCGGCCTACCTCGGCGCCTTTCTTGTCTATCAAATCGGTTCGCTGATTTTTCGCTGATTCGGGCGGGGCTTGCTCCCGCAGTGAAAGAAGGTATTTGATGAAATACGTTATTTATATTGCCATTGCTCTTCTGGTCGTGTGGGCGGTGGTCTACTTGATTCGCCATATTCGCCGCCAAATGAAGGGCGACTGCGGTGCCTGCGGGGGCGGCTGTCAAGGCTGCTCCGGCGACTGCTCCTCATGCCCGTCCAAGAAGTAAAAAAGTTGAGGCCGGTATCCGACAGGTACCGGCCTCAACTTTTTTGGAATCCTTCCGCATATTACCTAATTTATTGAAAAACAATAAAAAATAATTGACAAGCAATAAATGAAGTGGTATGCTTTTTATAACAAAGGAGGGAATTCCCATGGAAAAAACAGGAGCTGTTAAGCTGGCGAAGGCACTTAACATACTGGTTATAATGGCCTTTGCTTGCAATTTGCTTGTGCTACCGCTAGTGCCGGGCCTAGTGGGGATTGGCGCGGAGGGTGGACTTGCCGCATTTAGCGGATTGGTGCCCTATGAAAACGCCGCAGAGCTGCCAATTCGAATTGTATTTGCCTTTTTTGTGGTTTGCTGGCAGTTTCTTTGGCGGGTTTGGAGAGAGCCGTATACCTGTGTACTGTCTGTTTTTCTGCTGTTCTGCGGTGTTTGCACCGCCGTCACCCTCTGGCAGGCCCGCGGTGTGCTGGGGACGATTATAAAGGAAAATACCTTTACGTTTTCAAATGCCAGACGAATGAAGCGAGCGGCAATTTGCTGCTTTTTCATTGGCGCAGCAGCCCTTGCCCGCACCATCTGGGGCTTTTTTTATTACCGCTCTATCGTGCCCATCTTTACCTACAATGCTCTCTTTATCCCCATTTTTCTTATGGGAGGTCTTTTGTGTATGGTTATGTCGGCTCTCTTTCGTCAGGCTGCCCAGCTGAAGGAAGAAAACGACCTGACTATATAATGTCTGCTGAAGAAAACAAAAACCAAGTCGTAGCAATACTTCCACCCTGTTTTTGTTTTGTTCAAGTGCAAGGCTTTTTGCTGCGCACGGCAAAAAATCTTGCACTTTGGATTTGCGGCGTGTGCCCGCAAATCCAAACAGACAGTCATCAATGCATCTGAAGTGGCAAAACAGAACTGTTTTGCCACCATAAAGAGCAGCTTTTGCTCTTTATGCAAATGCGGTTCGCAAACCGCATTTGTTCAGTGGACATTATATAGGAGGGCGCTGCTATGCCAATTATGGTAAACTTAGATGTAATGATGGCCAAGCGGAAAATGAGTCTTAACGAGCTTGCCGCTAAGGTGGATTTAACCCTTGCCAACCTCTCGATTTTAAAAAACAACCACGCCAAGGCAGTACGCTTCTCTACTCTGGAGGCCATCTGCAAGGCGTTGGACTGTCAGCCTGGCGATATTTTAGAGTATGTACCGGGGGAGGGGCCATGAAACAGTGGGCGGCGGTTCTTGCCGCAGTGTTGCTCCTCTTATGCTCGGGCTGTGCTGCTATTGCCGGAATGGGGGACTGGGAGTACGAACTGCCCAATCAGTTTGCAATCTGGCGCATTAACAGCCGTAATATAGTTCTAAATGATATGAGCGAAAAACAGAAGGGGACCCCGATTGACGGCTATATTATTTCCTTCTGCGCAGGGGAGCGGTTTGTTGGAATTAAGCGGGCTGTCTCGGTGCCGAAGGACTTAGAGGAGGAAATTGACCGAACACGCTATCATTTCTACCTGGTAGATACCCTTTTGCGCCGATGCTATGGACCCTATACCAGCAATACCGCCTATGATGCCGCATGTAAAGACCTGGGAGCCGCCGACTTGGGTAAATGGCTGGACACGGTGCCTGCACCGAAGGGGAGTGATTTCGGATGAAAAAACGCACGGTGCTTTCGATGGTTCAGTCGCCGCTGTATCTGCTGCTTTTTTCTGGCTATCTACTTTTGCCGGTGCTTTTTCAAACCTGGCTTGGTTTTTCAAGCCGATGGCGCGGTGTGTGGGAGGGAGTCTACCTTCTCCTGGCAGTGTTGCTGGCCTTTGGTGTTTGGCAGGCGGCGCGCAAACTGGGGCCAGGCGTGGGAGCACTGATTCCCGCCCTTGCCTCCGGTACCGGTGCTCTGTGGTGCCGCAACTTGTGGCTGGGGATAGCGCTGATGGCATTGACAGCTGCGCTGATATTAGTCAGTGGCGGTCATTGGGCGGTAAAGGCCATGCTTATCACAGGAATCATTCTGCTGGGCGTACTGCTGTGCCTGCGTCTACTGGCGTTTTCCTTGATTGGGCAGGTTACGTATACGGTTCCGGTACCCAATGGCCGCCCCGGTGAATACGCTGAGGTGCGGATTAACGATCCGGGCGCGATGGGACGGATTCGCTATTTTGCCACGGAGCAGCACGCCGTTTTTGACGGTGGCGACTTACTGCGCGTCTCCGTGGTTACAGGCCGTGATTCCGCGGCCTCTGGTAACGGGACATACGGGTGGCTCATCGACGACTACCTCTGCGGTGGGAATGAATAGGATGCTGCCAGTGCGTCCAGGTGCAGGGTAATTTTTACTGCTGTCCTATAAAAAATTAAAATCAGGTCGGAGCTTGTTTTTGCATAAGCTCCGGCCTGATTTTGCGTGGATAGGGTCAAAAACCAGCATTATTGCATAGAATATCATGCCGGTGTCGGAAAATTTGCAAGATGAGAATATGAAACTGGCAATTTTATATATTGACAAAGTGTGAGATTGACTGTAAAGTAACAATAAATACCCCGTGTGTACCCCCAAGAAGCGCGTAAGAAAGCGAGGGCCATAGCATGAATGTTTTATTTGAAAAATTTACGCTGCCGGAAGACTTACAGGCTGTTCTTTATAACAGCCCCAGCGTTATTATCCCGGAGAGCAAAGAGGTTTTATACGAGCTGATTTTCGGTAACGAGCACACCGATAAGATTGAGGTCATTTACGATGTGGACGGCACAGCCGTGAAGGAAGCCGATGTGGTTCGCTGCAAAAACGGCGCTTCGGTAAACTTTGCCGAGGACTATATGCGCCGCCGCGACCCCGACTGTATGCGAGTGGCCGACGAGGAGCCCACCGACAAGCCCAAATTTGCCGACGTTTACGGCTACCCCTTCGCTGACCTGCGGGAGCAGACCTTTCGCTGGCTCACCCGCCAGGAGCTGGTGCTGGTGCCCTTTAAGGCAGGCGGCTATCAGTACGGGTACGACTCCATTCTGGTCTGCCCCCGGAACGCTGCTTTCTTTGCTTTTGCCCTGGCACAGCTCCAGGCCTTTGTCAATGTGAAAGAGGTGGACGAGTTTAGGCCACGGTCAGTGGTCTATGTGGCGCCCCCCTTCCGCCACAGCCATTTTGAGGGCCGCCAGGTAGTGGTGCACAGCCGCAAGAGCGACCTTCACGAGATTTTTTCCTACAACCTCTATCCCGGCCCCTCGGCCAAGAAGGGGATTTACAGCGTTCTGCTGGACATTGGCGAGCAGGAGGGCTGGGTCACCGCTCACGCCTCGGCCGCCCGCATCATCACCCCCTACGAAAACGAGATGGTCATGATGCACGAGGGTGCCTCGGGCGGGGGTAAGAGCGAGCTGCTGCAAGATGTGCAGCGCGCCGCGGACGGCCGGGTACTTCTGGGTAAAAACCTGCAAACCGGCGAGCAGCGCTTTATCAGCATGAGCGATACCTGTACCATTGACCCTGTTACCGACGACATGGCCATCTGTCACCCGTCCTTCCAGCCGGGCAACGGCAAGCTGGCACTGGCTGACGGCGAGGACGGCTGGTTTGTCCGGGTGGACGGTATTAACGAGTACGGCTGCGACCCCATGTATGAGAAGATTTCCATCCACTCCAAGGAGCCCCTGGTTTTCTTTAACATTCAGGGCGTACCACGTTCCACCTGTCTGCCCTGGGAGCACACACTGGACTCCAGCGGCAAACCATGCCCCAATCCCCGGGTCATCATTCCCCGCCGCATGATTCATAACATTGTCTGGTCTCCTGTGGAAGTAGACGTGCGCAGCTTTGGTGTGCGTATGCCGCCCACCACCGCTAAGGACCCCAATTACGGTATCCTGGGACTGTTACATATCATTCCCCCCGCTCTGGCCTGGTTGTGGCGGTTGGTGGCTCCCCGCGGCTTTAATAATCCCAGCATTGCCGCCGGTGCAGGCGCACCCCTGGCCAGCGAGGGCGTTGGCTCCTACTGGCCCTTTGCCACCGGCCTGCGGGTAAAGCAGGCAAACCTCCTGTTAGAGCAGATTTTAAACTGCTCGGCTACCCGCTATGTCCTCATTCCCAACCAGCATATCGGCGTGTGGAAGGTGGGCTTTGCCGCAGAGTGGATTTCCAGGGAATATTTAGCACGCCGCGGCGGTGTGAACATGAAGATGGACCGCCTGACCCCAGCCCGCTGCCCCATTTTGGGCTATGCCCTTAAGGAGATGAAGGTGGACGGACAGTACCTTTCCACCAAGTTCCTCCGGCCCGAAACCCAGGAGACTTTGGGGGAAAAGGGGTACGACAAGGGTGCGAAAATTCTCACCGACTTTTTTGCCAAGGAGCTGGCCGCCTACGACGTAGAGGAGCTTCACCCTGTGGGCAAGCAGATTTTAGACTGCTTCAAGCGGGGCGGCAGTGTCCAGGAATACTGCGACATTATCCCTCTGGGACTCGAATAAAGAACCGTTA
>CAZDDZ010000111.1:0-7352 GCA_964504285.1 uncultured Pseudoflavonifractor sp. | reverse complement strand
GAAGCGCCGAGCATAGGCGCACAGGAAGAATAAGACAAGCGCAGGCGAAAAAACAGTTGGGCGCAGTCTGGGGTTGTCCCCGTTTTCCTTTTTTATTTTTGTAAGAGGAGGCAGTCGAACATGCCTAAGAAAACACCGCTCCGCCAGTGTCTCGGCTGTCGGGAGATGAAGCCCAAGAAAGACCTGATTCGTGTGGTGCGTTCCCCGGAGGGAGCGGTATCCCTGGATTTTAAGGGCAAGAAGCCGGGTCGTGGCGCGTATCTCTGCCACGACGCCCTCTGCCTTGCCAAGGCAAAGAAGGCCAAGGCTCTGGAAAGGGCCTTTTCCGCCCAGCTCCCCGCTGAGGTTTACGAGGGGCTGGAGCAAGAAATGAAGGAGGCGCCACCCAATGAGCAGTAACCTCCTATCCCTGGTAGGTCTCTGCAAAAAGGCGGGCAAGCTGGAAGTGGGCGAGGAGCCGGTGGGCACTGCCGCCCGCGCCGGTCAGGCCAAGCTGATTATCGTGGCTGTTGACGCAGCCGAGAACACCAGCCGAAGGGCTTCCCACTTTGCAGACGCAGGCCATGTCAAGTGGATTAAGGTTCCCTTTACGAAAGCCGAGCTGGGCGGTGTCCTGGGGCGCACCTCTTGCGCCATGGCTGCCTTTACCGACACGGGCTTTGCCGCCACTCTGGTAGGCAAGCTGGCGGCCCAAGACCCGGAGCAATACGCCGAGGCCGCCGGTCAGCTGGATGCCAAGGCGCAAAAAGCGCTCCAGCGGCAAAAGGAGCAGCGGGCCCACGAGAAGAACGTCAGAGAAGGCAAAAAGAAGCCGTGGGCCGCGCCTGCGGGGAGCAAAGCCCCCGTTCCCCCGGGTACAGCAAAGCAGTCCCAGAAGCCCAATTTTGCCCCCAAGGGCAAAATCACCGTGAAAAAGAAATGAACAACAACCGTTTTGAGTAACGGGCTTGTTCCAATAAGAAAGCGCGGGAGAACCCGCCCTGTGTTTTCTTATTGGTGCAAGCTCCGGAGTACCAAAAGTACCATTTGGAGGTGGCACATTTGCTGAATAAATACCGTGTACACGACGTGGCCAAGGATTTTGGCCGCGGCACTAAGGAAATTACCGACATTCTAACCAAGTACGGCACCACGCCCAAGAATCATATGCAGGTGCTGGAGGAGAGAGAGCTCTCCGTTATTTTTGAGCACCTGACCCAGCACAATCAGGTGGCGAGCATTGAGAGTATTTTCGCCGACACCTATCACGAGCCCAAGGCGACCGAGGCCCCCAAGGCCGAGCATAAGCCCCAGGCCGCCAAGCCTGCTACAGTCAAGACCGAGACGTCTGCCGCCCCTTCCACCCAGCAGACGACCCCTGCTGCCACCGACAAGCCCGCTGCCCCAGTGGTTACCAGCGTCCCCACCACCCGAGTACCCGAGAAAAAGACGGTGGACACCCGCAAGGCAGGCGACGTGAATCTGGCCAAGTATGACGAGCGCCTGGAGACCATTGCTTCGCAGCGGACCCAGACCATGCAGGCAGGCAAGCAGAAGTTCCAGAACCGCAACAACGGTCAGCGCCGCCAGGGCCCCAATTTCGGCAATAAGCGCCGTAACGAGGAGCAGGAGAAAATGCGCCGTCTCCAGATGGAGATTGCCAAGAAGAACCCCCTCAAGGTGCTCATTCCCGATGAAATCGCCGTGGGCGAGCTGGCTCTGCGTATGAAGAAGACAGGTGCCGAGGTAGTTAAGAGCCTGATTAAAAACGGCGTGATGGCCTCGGTCAGCGACGTAATTGACTTTGACACTGCCGCCATCATTGCCGAGGATATGGGCTGCAAGGTGGAGAAGGAAGTCATTGTTACCATTGAGGAGAAGCTCATTGATACCGCCGAGGACGCCGCCGAGGATCTGACCGAGCGCGCCCCCGTGGTGGTGGTTATGGGTCACGTTGACCACGGTAAGACCTCTCTGCTCGACCGCATCCGCGAGGCCAATGTAGCCTCCGGCGAGGCCGGCGGTATTACCCAGCATATCGGCGCCTATCAGGTAGATGTCAAGGGGAAAACCGTCACCTTCCTGGACACCCCCGGCCACGAAGCCTTTACCGCCATGCGTGCCCGCGGCGCGATGATTACCGATATTGCCATTCTGGTGGTGGCCGCCGACGACGGCATTATGCCCCAGACCGTGGAGTCCATTAACCACGCCAAGGCAGCCGGTATTCCCATTATCGTTGCCATTAACAAGATGGATAAGCCCACCGCAAACCCTGAAAAGATTAAGCAGCAGCTCACCGAGTATGAGCTGGTTGCCGAGGAGTGGGGCGGCGACACCATTCTGGTGCCCATCTCCGCCAAGACCGGCATGGGCATTGATACCCTGCTGGAGATGGTAGTGCTCACCGCCGAGATGAAGGAGCTGAAGGCCAACCCCAACCGCACTGCCCACGGCGCGGTGATCGAGGCACGGCTGGACAAGGGCCGCGGCCCTGTGGCCACCCTTCTGATACAGAACGGTACCCTGCGTCAGGGCGACGTGATTATCGCTGGTACCGCCGTTGGCCGTGTCCGCGCCATGCAGAACGCCAAGGGCGAGAAGCTCACCGAGGCCGGCCCCTCTGTGCCTGTTGAGATCATCGGTATGGGCGAGGTGCCCGGGGCGGGCGACGATTTCCACGCCGTTGCCGACGAGCGCATGGCCCGCGAGCTGGTGGAGCAGCGCAAGCATGAGCAAAAGAACGCCACCACCGGCAGCGTGAAGCAGAAGGTCTCGCTGGAGGATCTGTTTAGCCAGATTCAGGAGGGCGAGCTTAAGGACTTGAACGTCATCGTCAAGGCCGACGTGCAGGGCTCTGCCGAGGCAGTCAAGGCCTCGCTGGAGAAAATCACCAACGAGGAAGTCCGTGTCCGCGTCATTCACTGCGCCGTAGGCGCTATCAGCGAGTCCGACGTGATGCTGGCCGCCACCTCTAACGCCATCATCGTGGCATTTAACGTCCGCCCGGATAACAATGCCCGGGATTCGGCTGTGCGGATGAATGTAGATATGCGTATGTACCGTGTTATTTACGACGCGATTGAGGAAATTGAGACCGCTATGAAGGGGATGCTGGCGCCCAAGTTCCGGGAGGTTTCTCTCGGCATGGCCGAGGTGCGCGAGGTGTTCAAAATTACCGGCGCAGGCATCGTGGCGGGTTGCTACGTCACCGAGGGCAAGATTCAGCGGGGTGCTCAGCTGCGCCTGATGCGTGAGAATATTGTTAACCACGAGGGCGTAATTGCTACTCTGAAGCGCTTTAAGGACGACGTAAAGGAAGTAGCCCAGGGCTACGAGTGCGGCGTCACCATTGAGAAGTACGGCGACGTAAAGATTGGCGATGTAATCGAAGCCTTTATTATGGAGCAGATTAAGGTGTGACGACGGCACTCGTAACAAGTGTTTTGACAGCCGTCTAAGAGGGACGATGTCCCCCTTAGATACAAAAATCCCCAAATGGATTTTTGATATCCCCCTCGCTCCCGCACAGCGGTAGCGGTTGCGCCCCAAGGGCGCAAGCAGCGGTGTCCTCCCCAGGCACATGTCCTGGTACGGACGTTTTTTCCTTCTGTTTTCGCCTGCGGCGAAAACTCTGCGAGGCATTTTAAAACCTTAAAATTGGGCAACATGCAAATTAAAGCCAAATAAAGCAATAATAAATCGTTAGGGACGGAGATACGGATTGCCACACCGGTGTGAATGCCGGTTCGCAATGACAGCGGTTGCGGAGGTAGTTTTCTCCCGCCGCCGTTGTGAACCGCGAGAGCACAAGCGGCAATCGGTATTCTCCGTCCCTGTTTTTTTGTAAAAGGAGAATATGATGGCAAGTAACAGACTGGGTCGCATTAACGAGGAAATCCAGCGGGAACTCTCTGGCCTGATTCGCAACGTCAAGGATCCCCGTGTCCACGGGCTGGTGTCCATCACCGCCGTAGAGACCACCCCTGACCTGCGGTACGCCAAGGTTTTTGTCAGCGTGCTGGACAAAAGCGATGTAAACGAGGTCATCAAGGGCCTAAAGTCTGCAGGCGGCTATCTCCGGCGTGAGCTGGGGAGCGTGCTCACCCTGCGCTATACGCCCGAGCTGATTTTTGAGCGGGATGACTCCATGGCTAAGGGCGCGCACATCCTCCAGCTTTTAGAGAACCTGGAGAAATAAAAAAGAAATAGGAAAAATGGAGCATAGACCACAATGTCATTTCGAACCAGTTCGGAGCCAAGTTTCCGTTGGTCGGGGGCTGTCGGCTACGCCGAACTGCATCGAAATGACAGGGTTATAGATTTTGCCCCGATTAGAGCGTATCGCTCTAATGACATAGAGATAGACCACTCTGTTTTTTCTTTTTTCATTGTCGGAGGAATCCTTATGGAATACAAAGAAGCCGCACGGTTGCTGGAATGTAACGATAACCTTCTCATTATTACCCACCGCCGCCCTGACGGAGATACCGTAGGCTGTGCGGTGGGTCTCTGCGCCGCCCTGAGAGGATTGGGAAAGACAGCCTGGGTGCTCCGTAACCAGGACGCAACCAGCCTCTTCACGCCCTATCTGGAGGGGTATATAGCGCCGGAGGACTTTGACCCCGCCTTTGTGGTCAGTGTGGACATTGCGGGGATAAGCCTTTTTACCGAAAACGCAAAGCCCTATTTGGCGCGGGGCATTGACCTTGCCATTGACCACCACCCCTCCAACGAGGGCTTCGGCAGGGAAAATTGTGTGGACGCGGCCCGGGCCGCCTGCGGCGAGCTGGTATACGATATTGTCAGTCAGTGGGGGCCTGTCAGCCGAGAGGTTGCCCTGCCCCTCTATGCCGCTGTATCCACTGATACCGGCTGCTTTGTCTACTCCAATACCACCGCCGGAACCCATCGTGTGGCTGCCGCCCTGATGGAGGCGGGCGCCGACTACCGCTGGGTCAATAAGCGACACTTCCGCACCAAGAGCTTTAAGCGATTAAAGCTGGAGGGCATGATTTGCGAAGATATGGAGCTTTTTGACGGAGGAGAAACCGCCATTGGGGCGGTCTCTCTTGCCATGATGGCCGCCGTAGATGCCCGGGAGGAGGACGTGGAGGACATTGCCGCCTTTGTGGGTCAGGTAGAGGGGGTGCGCAATGCCGTCACTATTCGGGAGCTTCGCCACGGTGAGTGCAAGCTGTCGGTGCGTACCGCGGGGAATCTTAACGCGTCCACGGTCTGCGCCCTGCTGGGCGGGGGCGGCCACGCGGCTGCCGCGGGCTGTACGGTGCTTGGCAGCGTGCAGGACGCGAAAGACGCAATTTTAAAGGCGATTGCACAGGTGAAGCATGGCTAACGGAATTATTATTATTGACAAGCCCCAGGATTGGACAAGCCACGATGTAGTTGCAAAGCTCCGGGGCAAGTTCCGGGAAAAGCGGGTGGGACACGCGGGGACCCTTGACCCCATGGCTACCGGCGTACTTCCTGTTTTTGTGGGGCGAGCCACCCGCGCAGTGGAGTTTGCTGCCGAGGGGGAGAAGGAATACGTGGCCGGTCTGCGTCTGGGCGTGGTGACCGACACCCAGGACACCACGGGGACGGTGCTGGAGGAGCATCCGGTTTCAGTCACGCGGGAGCACCTGGAGTCAGTTTTAAACCGCTTCCGGGGGGAGATTCTGCAAATCCCACCTATGTACTCTGCCATCAAGAAGGACGGCAAGAAGCTATATGAGCTGGCCCGCAAGGGCGTGGAGGTAGAGCGTCAGCCACGGCCCGTGACCATTTATGAGCTGGAGCTTCAGGAAGGACAGCAGGTGCAGGCGGATGCTTCCGAGTACACCATTCGGGTAAAGTGCTCCAAGGGTACCTACGTGCGCACCCTCTGCCACGATATTGGACAGGCTCTGGGCTGCGGCGGCGCTATGTGCGCCCTGCGGCGCACCATGGCCTGCGGCTTTGCCATTGAGGATGCGGTTTCTCTTGCAGCCCTGCTGGCGGAGGAGGAGCCCCAGCGCCTTTTGCGCCCGGTGGATACTTACTTTAGCCAATACCCGGCCCTGACGGTGGACGGCTTTGCAGAGAAAAAGGCGAGAAATGGAAATTCCTTTTCCTGCAAAGCTCCCGACGGGGAATACCGTGTCTATTCTTCCAACGGAGACTTTCTGCTGTTGGGGCGCTGTAAGGACAACGACATGACCAATATCAAGAGCTTTTACGACGTTTAGGGGGACTCTGTGCCGCCCCGCAAAGAGGTGTTTCCGATGAATGAAGAAAAACGAGTCATAGCCTTAGGCTTTTTTGACGGTGTACATAAGGGCCACGGTGCGCTGCTGCGGCGTGTGACCCAGGTGGCGGAGCAGCTAAAGGCCATTCCCACTGCCGTTACCTTCGACACCCACCCGGAAAATTTGATTGTGGGCACGCCAATGCCCCTTATCAGCTCCCCCAGAGATCGGGCCGAGCTGATGCGTCGATACTACGGTATCAAAGAGGTGGTTGTGGCTCATTTTGACCAGCGCATGATGAAAATGCCATGGGAGGAATTCATTACCGACTTCCTGGTGAAGGAAAATGGAGCAGTCCACCTAGTGGCGGGACATGACTTCCACTTTGGCTACAAGGGGGAGGGGAATCCCGACCGTCTCAAGGCAAAGTGTGCCCAGCTGGGAATCGGCTGCGACATTATTCCTAAGGTGGAACTGGACGGCATTACCATCTCCTCTACCTATATTCGCAATTTACTGGCACAAGGAGAGCTGGAGCGGGCCAACTTCTTTTTGGGGCACCCCCATATCCTCACCGACACGGTGCACCACGGCAAAAAGCTGGGTTCTGCGCTGGGCTTTCCCACAGTGAATCTCCGCTTCGCGCCCGGGGTGCTCATTCCCGCCAAGGGGGTCTACGCCACCCGGGTCTTTTTTGAGAACGGTGAGAGCCGTCCGGCAGTGACCAATGTAGGGGTGCGCCCCACTGTGGACGATGACGGCGCGGTTAATGTAGAGGGCTTTATTTTGGACTTTGACGGCGACCTCTACGGGCAGACGATTGCCATGGAGTTTCACAAATATCTCCGCCCGGAGCGGCGTTTTGCCTCCCTAGAGGAGCTTAAAGCCGAGGTCATGCGCAACGCGGAGGAAACAAGGGAATATTTCGGGACATAAAAAAGCACGCCACAGGTTTTACCCTGTGGCGTGCTTTTTTATGTCCCGGAGGTCATTTTACCTGTAACATATGCACCATGTCCTCTGTCACAGGGGTGGCATAGGGGCTGAGCATGGTGTTGATTATTTCCAATGAGCCGGGAATATCGTACTGGTAGCAGTAGGAAATACCCCGGTATCTTACATCGCCGTCACCGGGGAAGGTGGCGG
>CAZDDZ010000110.1:0-7549 GCA_964504285.1 uncultured Pseudoflavonifractor sp. | reverse complement strand
GGCTGGGAAGGCAGACGACGAAGCCTTACTTGCCGTAAGGCGAGGAGGATAACGAGCCCAGATGCGGGAAATCAGGCTCCGGGGCGGGTTCGGATTATACTCGTCAGGCTAAGTAAATAGCGTGTAGAGCACCATGCCAGTCACACTGTGACTGGCATGGTGCTCTTTTTGTTTGGGAAAGGTATGCTTAACAAAATGTTAAGTATTATTGTCAAAAATGGCGCAAGAAATTTGTGAAACATTCCGATAAATGTGGCGCTTGGTCAAAAACTGTTGACAAATCCAAAGGTTTGGTGTTTAACTATAATTAACACCCGGGCAGTACCTGCGAGGTGATCCACTGCAGAGGGTCACTGTGCTTATTAGACGCAGCAAGGAGAGAAAGGAAGGGAAATACGCTCACTATGTTAGACGTATTAATCCAAAACGCACGTATCATCGACGGCAGCGGCGCCCCCTCATACGAGGGCAGCGTTGGCGTCAAGGACGGCAAACTGGTTCTCTGTAAGGGCAATGAGGAGGCACGCGAGGTTATCGATGCCCGCGGACGCTGTGTGGCCCCCGGCTTTATCGACGCCCACTCCCATGGAGACATGATTTTGGGCAGCGAGGATGCCTACCTCTTCAAGACCACCCAGGGCGTTACCACCGAAATTGAGGGCCAGTGCGGCCTATCCATGTCCCCTGCTGTCCCCGAGAATTTGGCGGCCATCCAGAACATGCTGAGCATGGGCACCACCTTCTTCCCTGACGACATGAAAAATTGGAGCAGCTTTAAGCGCTTCCTGGAATACGCCGACAAGCAGCCCCTGACCGCTAACGCCAAGGCTTACATCGGTCACAGCAGTCTGCGCATCGCCGTCATGGGCATGGAAAACCGCCCCTCCACCGACAAAGAGCTGGACGCCATGAAGGGTATCCTCCGGGAGGCCATGGAGGCGGGCGCCGCGGGCTTCTCCACGGGTCTTATTTACACGCCCAGCTGCTATGCCGAGGAGAAGGAGATCATCGAGCTGGCTAAGGTCATCGAGCCTTTTGACGGCATTTACGCCAGCCACATGCGCGACGAGGCCAACTTTATCGTGGACGCGGTGAAGGAGACCATCAACGTGGGCCGTCAGGCCGGTGTGCGGGTGGATATTTCCCACCATAAGATGCTGGGCAAGCCCAACTGGGGCAAGCAGAAGGAGACCCTGCGCCTTATTCACGAGGCCAACGACGAGGGCGTGCGCGTTATCTGCGACCAGTACCCGTTTACCCGCAACATGACTACCCTCAATGCCTGCATTCCCCCCTGGCACTTTGAGAAGGGCTTTGCCTCCATGACCTCCAAGCTGGAGGACGCGGCTTTCCGCAAGCAGCTCAAGGCCGAGATGGAGGACCCCAAGACCGCCTACGATAACTACTATCTAAACGCGGGCGGCTGGGACGGCGTGTATGTCTACTCGGCCGCCAAGACCCCGCTGGCCGAGGGCAAGTTCATCTCCGACTATGCCGAGGCCATCGACAAGGACCCCTGGACCGCCTTCTTCGACCTGTGCGTAGCCAACAACTGCTCTACCGGCGGCGTGTACAGCAGCATGTGCGACGAGGACGTGTGCGAAATCATCCGTGACCCCTATTGCATCGTGGGCAGCGACGGCCTGACCCGCTCCTGGAAGGAGAAGGGCCATCCCCGTGCCAGCGCCACCTTTCCCCACGCCATCACTTACTTCGTCAAGGAAAAGGGCATCCTCACCCTGGAGCAGGCCGTCCACAAGATGACCGGCCTTACCGCCCAGTACCTGCTCATTAAAAACAAGGGGCTTATCAAGGACGGGTACGACGCTGACCTGGTCATCTTCGACTACGACCGTCTGCAGGATACGGCAACCTATGATAACTCCAACAGTATCACTGAGGGCATCGACTACGTCTTTGTAAACGGTGAGCTGGTCTATCACGACAAAAAGTTTACCGGCAAGTATCCCGGCCGCATGATTCGCCACAACGCTTGACAATAAGCGTCAAAAGATGTAAAGAGAGAAGGAGAACCCTATGAACGTATTACTGGCATTTGTCATTACTATGGCAGTCCTCCTGTTTGTTCTGATTAAAGTTAAGGTTAGCCCCGGCGTGGCCCTGTTTGCCTGCGCCATCCTGATGGCCCTCCTGTGCGCCATTCCCCTCACCGATACCCTGGGCTATCTGACCAGCGGCTTCGGCAGTATCATGTCCAGCATCGGCCTGCTCATTATTTTCGGCGGCATCTTCGGCATGATGCTGGGTGACTCCGGCGGCATGGAAGAGCTTGCTAAGGGTCTTCTGCGCACCTTCGGCAAGAAAAACGACATGCTGGCCCTGAACCTGGCGGGTTACATTGTCTCCATTCCCGTGTACTTCGGCTCCGCCTACATTACCCTCAGCCCCCTGGTGGGCAGCCTCCAGAAGTTCACCAAGAAAAAGACCTCCGCCTACGTGGCGGCCCTGTTCACCGGCCTTCTGCTCACCCACTGCATCGTGGCCCCCACCCCCGGCCCCCTGGCTGTGGCCGGTCAGATCGGCGCAAACGTGGGCTGGTTCATCATTTACGGCATCATCGTTTCCCTCCCCGCCGCCCTGTTATGCGGCTGGCAGTACGCCAACTTTATGAACCGCCGTCTTTCCAAAGCCGACCAAGAGGCCACCAAGGCTGAGGCCGCAGCCATCGTGGACGACGCCGAGCTCCTCAAGGCCGACCCCACCAAGCCCTCCGCTCTGCTCACCATGGCCCTCATTGGCTTCCCCATCGTCCTCATCATCATCAACTCCATCTGTGGCGTGCTGCTGCCCGCCGACAACATGGTCGCCATGTTCTTCGCCTTCGTGGGCAACAACAACGTGGCCCTCTTCATCGCCATGCTGGTCACCGGCGTGGTGCTCCACAAGTACCTGGTGCCCCGCGTGAACGAGAGCCTGTGGAAGTACATCGACAAGGTCTCCGACTCCTTGGGTAACATCCTCATGGTTATCGGCTGCGGCAACTGCTTTGGCATGATCCTCCAAAAGAGCGGCCTGGGCGACGCCCTGGTGAACCTCCTCTCCCAGTTCAATATTCCCGTTGTGCTGCTGGCCTTTGTTCTCGCCATGATTATCCGCGCCGCCGTCGGCTCCGCCACGGTGGCCATGCTCACCACAGTGTCCATCGTGGGTCCCTCCGCCGTGGCGCTGGGCTTCTCCCCCGTCATTGTGGGCCTTGCCATCTGTGCCGGTACTGTGGGTCTCACGCTGCCCACCGACGCGGCCTTCTGGATGCCCGCCCGATATAGCAACCTCACCGTCAAGGAGGCCTTTGTGGCCACCACCTGGCCCACAACCTTTGCTGCCTTCACCGCCTTTGCTGTGGTGCTGATACTTAACGCGTTCTCTGGCGTACTGCCCGGCCTGTTCTAACAAATAGCGAGATAAAGGAAATGGCATCATGAATTCAGATCACATCATTCAAGGTAAAACCCTTGCCCAGTGGGAGGCCGAGTTCCCCATTATGGGCGACGTGCGTGCCCTGCGGGAGACCGCATGGCTTAATGACGGCAAGCGCCCCTTCGAGGAGGCTGTCCGCGACTGTACCCTCACCATAGCTAACGTGCAGGACGCCAGTGCCCGGCTGGAACGCTTTGCCGACTACTTCCAAGTGGCGTTTCCCGAGACACAGACGTCCGGCGGTATGCTGGAATCCCCCGTCCGGGCCATTCCCGCCATGCAGAAATGCTTGGAGGAGGAGTACGGCTTCCCCATCCCCGGCAAGCTGTGGGTCAAGCTGGACAGCCACCTGCCTATCTCCGGCTCCATCAAGGCCCGGGGCGGCATCTACGAGGTGCTGAAAACCGCCGAAGACATTGCCCTAAAGCACAATTTGCTCCGCGAGGGCGATCCCTACCGCGTCTTTGATACGGAGGAATTCCGTAAGGTGTTCTCCAAGTACTCCATCGCCGTGGGCTCCACCGGAAACCTGGGTTTGTCCATTGGCATTATGAGCGCTAAGCTGGGCTTTAAGGTGACAGTGCATATGTCGGCCGACGCCCGGCAGTGGAAAAAGGACCTGTTGCGCAGCAAGGGTGTCACCGTGGTGGAGTACGAGTCGGATTACAGCGTGGCCGTAACCCAGGGCCGCGCTCAGGCAGAAAACGACCCCTACTGCCACTTTGTGGACGACGAAAACTCCAAGACCCTGTTTCTGGGCTACACGGTGGCCGCCCTGCGCCTTCAAAAGCAGCTTGAGGAGGCGGGTGTCGCCGTGGACAAGGACCACCCCCTCTTTGTCTACCTGCCCTGCGGCGTGGGCGGCGGCCCAGGAGGCGTGGCCTTCGGCATTAAGCTGATTTTCGGCGAGGCGGCCCACTGCTTCTTTGCCGAGCCCACCCACTCCTGCTGCATGATGCTGGGTCTGGCCACCGGCCTGAACAGCGACATCTGCGTGCAGGATCTGGGGGTGGATAACCGCACCATTGCCGACGGGCTGGCCGTGGGCCGAGCCTCCAGCTTTGTGGGCGAGGTCATGTCCCCCTTCCTGAGCGGATGCTACTCGCTGGAGGACGATAAGATGTACCGCATGCTCTCGCAGCTGGCGGACACCGAGGGTCTGCGCCTGGAGCCCAGCGCTCTGGCCGGTATGTACGGCCCCGTGCTCCTGGCCAAGGACCGTGTGCTCTCTGCCTACCCCGCCCAGGCAGGTCTGAGCGCCGCTGCTGTGGCGCAGGGCATTCATTTGGTGTGGGCCACCGGCGGAAACATGGTCCCCCCTGAGGAAATGGAACGCTACTATACAAAGGGAAAGCAGCTGCTGAAAGACTGAGAAAAGCCCCTCCGATTCCTCGGAGGGGCTTTTTTTCTTCTCGATTTTATGGTATAATAACTGTAAAGCAGTTATTATACGCGCATGTGGACACTCTGTGCCCACGCGCTGGGATTTTAGCCACGGCGCGGGACGCGCCGATGGCATATTATACCGCAACCTACGGTTGTGGTATAATATAAAAATAAAATGCTTTTTCGGAGGAATTGCTGTGGATGAGCTGAATCTGGGTAAAAAAATACAGGCTATCCGCAGTGACCGCGGACACTCCATTCGCAAGGTGGCCGGCTTGGCGGGCATTACCCCCTCCATGCTCAGCCAAATTGAGAGCGGACAGGTGAACCCGTCCATCAACACACTGCGCTCCATTGCCCAGGTGCTGGAGACGCCGCTCTATGCCTTCTTTAAGGAGGAGCAGGCCGAGACCCCTATCGTTCATCCGGAGGAGCGGCGCACCATCGGCTCCAAAAGCGAGCCGGACGTGCAGTACGAGCTGCTCACCCCGGACACCAAGGGGGACATCGAGTTCTGCATGATGGTCATTCCACCCCATGCCAACTCCTACCGGGATATGCAGAGCCACGCGGGTGAGGAGGTCGCCATCATGTACTCCGGCGAGCAAGTGGAGCTGGAGGTGGAGGAGCGCACCTATACCCTCGCTCCCGGTGACAGCGTGCGTATCCCCGCAAAGGCGCGTCACGCCTGGCACAACCGCTCCAATATCACGGTGCAGGTTATCTTTGCCATTACGCCCCCCACATTTTAAAACATAAAAGAGCCGCCCTGTTGCAGGGCGGCTCTTTTTATGTTGCATAGGAAAACCACTGGCAGTGCCGGTAATTCCCAAAAAGCTTTAGCAATGAGAAAAAATATTTTTCTTTGGTATTTCTGGTATAAAGGGTATTACGTGGGCACAGTAGGCCGGAACAAGAGGGCAAAAGAGCAGTAACTCAGAGAGCGGATAAGTTTAAGCCCCATTAGGGGCAGCATAGGAAGCCGCGGAATTGGCGGACTTTTTAATGAGCTTGTAGGCTCTGCCCGGGGCATGCCCCTAGGAGGCTTATGCAAAGCAGCGGCGCACTCGTTTTTCTTGCCCCGGGTGTGCAGGCTATGGTAAACTAAAAGATAAAGGGGCGTGAAGGGCTTTGCCTAAGTATTTGATTGGAATGGTTGCGAAAACCTTTGGCTTTACCAAGGAGGCTCTGCGCTTTTACGAGCGGGAGGGCATTTTGATACCAGAGCGGGACGAGAATGGCTACCGCTATTATGGAAAACCCCAGCTTCAGCGGGTGGCTGTCATTAAGCGAATGCAAAATATTGGGTTTAGCTTAAAGGAAATTTCAGCATTGCTGACCAATTACAGTAAAGAGCGGCTGCTGGAGAATTTAAATGCGTGCATTGTGGAAAAGCAGCGGGAGCTGGACTATCAGCAGGCGCTGCTCAGTCGATTAAAGCGGGATTGTGCATATTACAGTGACTCTGAATGCTTTGACTTGCCCACCATTGTAGACCTGCCAGAGCGGTATGCCTTTTACTTTGACAATGTGGAGAAACTGGTGAATGACGATAAAATTCGCCAGGACGTGCTTCGCTGGTACGATCGCATGTACCCTGCGTTGGGGCTTGAAACTTTAACGCTGGCGGATATGGAGCATGATAAGCGGCACCGGCGGATTGGCTTAATTGCCGAGCGGGCAGATGCGGTGGCAAGTGATTTTCCCCATACGGAAAATATATATGTGTTGCCCCCCTGCAGAGCAGTCCACTTTAGTACCCAGCTACTTAATGTAGACGGTATTTTTCGTCCGTTTTACGATGTGCTCATGAAGACAGCCCAAGAGCTCGGCGTTTCCTACCAGGGGAATGTGCATGTTATTTTTAATTTTAGCTACCGTGGGGCGGATGGGAAAATGGTATTTCTGGTGCGAACCTTTGCCCCCATTTTAGAAGAATAAAAAGCCGCAATATAAGATAGTGTTGACACGAGCGATCGCCCGCCATCTTTTGGCAGTTTTTTTGCCTGCCAGCGTTAAAAAATGCTTGCATTCTACCGAGGAGTGCTGCAAAAAATCGGCTTGCCTGACAAAAACCCCTGCATTTCGCTACTTTGTCGACAGCCTGTAAAAAGCTCGGGGAATCCATTTGGATTCCCCGAGCTTTTTATAAAACAGTTACTTCATGTCTGCGGCAATGGTCTTGGCCGCAATTGCACCGTAGCTCATGGCGGCAACAAAGCCGGCACCGTAGTGCTTGCCCTGCTTCTGCTCAATAGCGCCCACTACGTCACCTGCGGCGTAGAGGCCGGGAATAACCTGGCCCTCCTGGGTCAGCACGCGGGTGTCATAGTCAATGCACAGACCGCCGGTGGGCAGGTAGTAGTTGGGGTCAACACGGACAGCCCACACGCCTTCGCGGGTCTCAATGTAGGGCAGCTTGCCGCGGCCCCACTCATCCTTGGCATCGGGGCCCTGGAGAGCCAGCGCGTTGTTGGTGTCCAGAGTGGCCTGGAGGTTGGGGAGGTTCAGAGACTTAGAGGCCTCGGCCACAGAGTCAAAGTGGAGTGCCTCGCCCTTTTCGAAGATACCCTTATAGGTGTCGAACATATAGTCGTCGTAATCCTTGGTCTGGGCGGCGGCAGCATCGTCAAAGATAAAGTAGAAGGTGTCGCCATTGGCGGGATCGGCCTTGGCGCGTGCCATGGTGCCGTGGTTATCCGCCATAATGTTGCCAAACTGGTCG
>CAZDDZ010000109.1:3978-7555 GCA_964504285.1 uncultured Pseudoflavonifractor sp. | reverse complement strand
GGGCTCCGCCCCCCTTTCACACTATCCCCCCGCTCAAAAAGCTCAGTCTTTTGACATCCAATTTTAAAATAGCAGTTTGTCTACAATAGAGAGAGCCGTTTTCTGCAAAGCAGGCAGAAAACGGCGCTCTCTCTATTATGCCGGAAGGTTGACAAACACCAGTCAGGCGCATTAAAATGGGACCAAAGAAATGGGGAATGGTTATGACCTTGGAAGAACTGCGGCGGAATCTGCTGGGCGTGTCCGCTTACCGAAATCTGCTGGACGAGCCGCTCATGAAAGAGGTCACCGGCCTTTTGGACGGGCTGCTTCGGGGGGAGGAGAGCTCCGCCATCGAGTGCCATGCTAAGGTGTTTTATCGGCTCCGGCAGGAGGGATATGACGGCCTGGGGAGCTGGCTTTTGGATAAGCTCCGTTATGGAGAGGCCCCCTATCCGCTGATGGCAGAGCGGGGCGGGAACGACAGCGCCTTGGAGCAGGCCGCGGCCCGGGATATTGCCGCCTTTGCCGCGCTGGCGGAGCAGAGCTTTCCGGTGGATTTGCCCCGCTGGACATTGGGTGCGGATTTTAGCTTTGAGGGGTTAACTGCCTTTTACAAGGAGCACGGTGCCGGAATATTTGCCCAATATCGTGCCTTCCGTTGGGAGGATGGGCTCCTCCGCCCTGTGGTTGACCCCGATTGCATGGGTGGAAGCGAGCTGATTGGATACCGGAGGCAGCGCGACCAGGTAACAGAAAACACCCGGGCATTGCTGGAGGGTAATCAGGTCAATAATGTCTTGCTGTACGGTGAATCGGGCACCGGTAAATCGGTCACGGTCAAGTCCCTGCTTGCGGTACCCGGCTTTGAGGAGCTGCGGCTCATCGAGGTGGACAAGGCTGACCTGGGCGACCTGCCCGACCTGATTGGCACACTGGCGCCCCGGCGGCAAAAATTTATTCTCTTTATTGACGACCTGGCCTTTGACCAGGACGACCGCACCTACTCGGTGCTCAAAACTATTCTGGAGGGCGGCCTGGAGCGCCGCCCCGCCAACGTGGCGGTCTACGCCACCTCCAACCGCCGCCATCTGGTGCGGCAAACCTTCTCTGACCGGGCGGGGGACGAGGTGGACGCCTCCGAGACCATTCAGGAAAAAACCAGCCTGTCCGACCGCTTTGGTCTGCGCGTTCCCTACCTTGCCATGGATAAAGCGGATTTCCTCGCCATGGCCGAGCAGATGGCGGCGCAGCACGGCATTGCCTTGGACAAGGAAGCACTGCGTGCCGAGGCCGTGAAGTTCGAGGCCCGCCACCCCGGCAGAACCCCCAGAGTGGTAAGGCAGTTCATCGCCAGCTTGAAGATGTAAGCTTTCTGTAACCCATTTGCGCATAGACGGTGATATACTCGGTGCGTAAGGGGGGATAGCTGTGAAACATCGTGTTTTCGGCCTTTTTTATGCCGTATTGATGATAGTGTTTATATCAGCCTGCACACCGCAGCAAACGCAGAGCGCGCCGCCGCCCAGCCCGAAGGATACATCTACGCCGTCGGCGTCACCGCCGCCATCTCTGCTAACCGAAACGGAGATTCGCACATCTTTTGAGAATGAGGGATACCATGTACGGGAACTCACGCCTTATCAGGGCGATTTTTTGGCCTGGATTTCGGACGGAAGGACAAATGAGGAAACGGGAGGCTGGAGCGCCCTCTACTGGATTTTTGGAGATACCGGGCGCCGGGTGTGGCTCAATCGGGAAATCACAGACCAGGAGATTGGGGACTACAAAATCACCGCTTTTGGCACGGTGGAGATTACCGTCACCGGCGCAAACGTGAATGTTCCTGCGCAGGGCCCCGGCGGCAGCTATACCGCAGTGATAACCGTCGACAGCCAGGGACAGATTTTACCGGACTATGAGGAAGGGCAATCCGTTGTCCTATGGGAAAATCAAGCGCATGGTGGCTGGTTCCTGCTGGATAATCCCGGCCACGTCAGCGGCGAGGCCTACTTTTCCGGCCGCTATGAGCAGGTTTACGAGGTTCGAATTGGGATAGACGACCTCGCACTCTCCTTTATTCCATCCAGCGCTCCGGACCGCTTTCAAACCTTTTTCCCCGCGGCTACCTCTGCCCCCACCAGCGATTGCTCCTTTGACCCGGAGACCCGGGCTTTTACGATCCGGCTTTACAATACCGCCCTGAAAAGCGGCGAGGTGAGTGTGAAGGACCTCGAGTGGGCGGGAAGTATCGCCCCCTATGGTGACCTCTACCCTCGTACCATCCCGGAGGGCAGTCTGGGCCAAGGAAACCATTTTATTAAGTCGGCTACCATCGCTCAGGACGGAGAGGACGCGGTGATTACCCTTACGCTCACCGAGGCCGCTTATGCCTACAAAAAAGACAGCGGAAATATGGGAAACGACGATTTTCCCTATCTCCGCTATTCCTTCCGGGAGCACGTAGACTATATGGATGAGTGGACGCATTGAAAATGTAAACTTTTTTTGAACCCTCTTGAAATTTCCTGTAGAAAGCATTATGATAGCGTTAGCACTCAAAACCAGAGAGTGCTAACGCTATTACTTTTTACGGAGGCGGTTTTTACCATGGCGAAAAAGCAGTTTAAGGCGGAATCCAAGCGGCTTTTGGATTTAATGATTAACTCCATCTATACCCACAAGGAAATTTTCCTCCGGGAGCTGATTTCCAACGCCAGCGACGCGGTGGACAAGCTCTGCTATAAGTCTCTTACCGACGATCAGGTGGGGCTTACCAGGGGAGACTTTAAAATTACCATTGTGCCCGATAAGGAAAGCCGTACCCTTACCATTTCCGATAACGGCATCGGTATGACGAAGGAGGAGCTGGAGCAGAACCTTGGCACCATTGCTAAGAGCGGCTCTCTCCAGTTTAAGGCTGAGATGGAGGACAAGGGCGACACCGACATTATTGGCCAGTTCGGCGTGGGCTTCTACTCCGCGTTTATGGTGGCCGACCATGTAACCGTCACCTCCAAGGCCTATGGCAGCGACGAGGCATGGTGCTGGCAGAGTGAGGGGGCTGACGGCTATACGGTTACCCCTGCCCAGAAGGAGAGCGCCGGCACCGATATTGTTATGCACATTAAGGACGACACCGATGATGAGCAGTACACCCAGTACCTGGAGACCTATCGGCTTACCAGCCTTGTGAAGAAATACTCTGACTACATCCGCTGCCCCATTGTTATGGAGGTGGAGCATTCCCACATGAAGGAACGCCCCGCCGACGCACCTGAGGACTATCAGCCCGAGTATGAGAAGCACAAGGAGTGGGAGACCCTCAACTCCATGGTACCCCTCTGGCAGCGCCCCAAGAGCCAGGTGGAGCCTGAGGAATACAACGCATTTTATAAGGAAAAGTACGGCGACTGGGAGGACCCCCTCTCAGTGGTACACGTCTCTGCTGAGGGTCAGGTGGAGTACAAGGCTATGCTCTATCTCCCTGCCAAGGCGCCCTACGACTTCTATACCCGGGAGTTTGAAAAGGGACTTCAGCTCTACTCCTCCGGCGTGCTGATTATGGACAAGTGCGCCGACCTGCTGCCCGACCACT
>CAZDDZ010000109.1:0-3968 GCA_964504285.1 uncultured Pseudoflavonifractor sp. | reverse complement strand
ACTTCCGCTTTGTCCGGGGCGTGGTGGACAGCCAGGACTTCTCTCTGAATATCTCCCGGGAGGTCTTGCAGCACACCCGCGTGCTCAAGGTCATCGCCGCGAATTTGGAGAAGAAAATTAAGGCAGAGTTGCTGAAAATCCAAAAGGACGACCGGGAGAAGTATGAAACCTTCTGGGCCTCCTTTGGCCGCCAGCTTAAGTACGGCATTCTGGACGGCTACGGCATCCATAAGGACACGCTGAAGGATTTGCTCCTGTTCTATTCCTCCAAGGAGGAAAAGCTGACTACCCTGGCAGAGTATGCCGGGCGCATGGCGGAGGATCAGCCCTTTATTTACTACGCCTGCGGCGAGAGTGCTGCGCGGATTGCCCGCCTGCCCCAGACCGAGCGGATTTTGGAAAAGGGCTATGAGATTCTCTATCTCACCGAGGAGCCCGACCAGTTTGTTATGAACGCCCTGGGCGAGTGGGACGGCAAGCCCCTTAAGGCAGTTACCGACGAGGACGCGCTGCCCCAGACTGATGAGGAAAAGGCCGAGAGCGAGAAAAAGACCGAGGAAAATAAGGACGTGCTGGATTTTGTGAAGGAGACCCTGGGCGATAAGATCAAGGAGGCTCGCATCTCCAAAATTCTCAAGTCCGGACCCGTGTGTATGACGGCTGACGGCCCCATTACCCTGGAGATGGAGAAGTATTTTTCCCGCATGGAGCCCGAGCGGGCGGGGGAGATGAAAGCCCAGCGGGTGCTGGAGCTCAATGCCGATTCCGGTGCCTTTGCCGCCCTGCGTGACGCGGTGGAGGGTGACAAGGACAAGGCTGCCAAGTATGCCGAGCTCCTTTACCAGCAGGCCCTTCTCATTGCCGGACTGCCCATCGACGACCCGGCGGGTTATACGGAATTGGTTTGCAGCTTGATGAATTAACTTTCCAAGGATGAACTGCGTCGGGACTGCTGATTTGTGAAACATTTGTCTTTCCAAATGCGAAATTCTAGGGTATAATGACCTTGCATAAAACGAAAAAGAATCTAGAGTGTAATTGAAAAGTATCAAAACACCCATAAACTTGTCCTTTTCCGTCATGACAGCGCCAATTTTCCTTGCCATACGTTAGTATGGCTGCAAAAAATCGGCTTGCCCGACCCCCAAAATCCTGCGTTTCTGTGCATTCCGCTACTTTTCAGATATGCTCTAATATTGCGGCAGGAGGAAATTCCCTATGTTTATTGTCAAGCAGTTTAATTCCGTTAACGAACTTCAAATGCTCCAGCGTCTGGCTTGCAGCACCAACGATGATGTGTTTATTCACTCCATGGACGATTCCGTCATGGTGGATGCCAAGTCCTTTATTAACCTTTTTACCCTGGATTTTTCCCAGCCCGTTAAAATTGTCACCGAGTCTGATTTTGTGGCCAAGGAAGTAGAGAAGTGGTTGTAAGCCGCTTTTAAAAGCCCAAATAACAATCGACGGAGCCCATGCGGGCTCCGTCGATTGTTTATTTTCAAAAAACAAGTCTGCTTCTGGGTACAAAAATTATGTAGGAAAGTGGGCAAGAAAATGCTCCAGATGCCCCCGGTTCTTTAACACGGTAACCTTTTCGGGGTAGCGGCGGCAGACTTGCCGAAAGTGCTCCCGGCGTTTAACGTTTCGTCCCTCCCACAGAATCCAGCGAAGGAACTCCCAATCCATTTTTTCGCAGCAGCCGTCCGCCATGCTCTCCCGCACCCCGCCCCGAAATTCCCGATAGCGCCTAAGCGCCTGCCACAGACAGGTCAGGCGTGAAAAGTCGAGAAATACAATGTGGTCGGCCTCTAAAAGTCTGCGCTCATAGTGAAAGCCAGTGTAGTTTCCGTCAATGACCCAGTCATCCTGCGCCATGAAATCCTCTACCATAGAGAGCACCTCTGCTCGGTCACGCTCACACCAGTTATCTGTAAACTGCACCTTGTCCAAATAGAGCAGGGGGATGCTGCACCGCCGGGAAAACTCCGCCGCTAAAGTAGATTTACCAGCGCCGCTGTATCCAATAACGGCAATTTTCATTCCCATTACTCCTCCTGCAACGGCAGCCTCCTGTGCGCCACCGGCCCCCATTCGGGGAGGGGGAGCCGCTGCATACCGCCAAAGATACGGTGCTTCAGGCCGGGATATTTTGCCTCCAGGTCAACAATCAGCTCTTTGACTTCCTGGCGCTTGGTGTAGCCGTTGGCGGGGCAGGGGTTATGGACAACAGGCAAATCCAGCTTTTCGGCCAAGTGTCTGATCATGGTTTCCCCGCAGTAGAGGAGGGGGCGAATTTGCGTGATGTCGGTGCGGTCTAAGTAGGTGACAGGCTGAAAGCAGGAAATGCGTCCCTCGTAGAAAAGGGAAAGGAAGAAGGTTTCCACCGCATCGTCATAGTGGTGCCCCAGTGCAATTTTCTTTACCCCGCGCTCGGCCATGGCGGTGTGGAGTGCCCCGCGGCGCATTTTGGCGCAGAGGGAGCAGGGATTCTGCTCCTTGCGCAGGTCAAAGATAATGTGGTGGATCTCTGAGGGAAGCAGGGTATAGGGTACCTCCAGCTCACGGCAGAGCTTGGCTACCGGGGAGAAGTCCATCCCAACCCCGCCGTCTACATGGCCCATATCCAGGGTGAAAGCTTCCACCGTAAAGGGCACAGGATAAAACTCCCGCAGCTTGGCCAGCGCCACCAGCAAAGTCAGGGAGTCTTTGCCGCCCGACACACCCACCCCGATTCGGTCACCGGGCTTAATCATGTCGTAATCCTCTACACAGCGGCGGACATAGCTTAACAGTTTATTGTTCTCCAAATAAAAAACCTCACTTTTAGGGCAAAATAATTTAAAAAATGAATTTGAGGATACAGTAGCAAAAACGAGCATTTTTGAGGAAAACGGAGATTATATAATTCTAAATTAAAAAACACAAAAAACTCGTTGACACCATCGAACCACCGTATTATAATACAAAACGTTCCGCCCGTCCAGCACGGGCACTAATTATGTAATTCCAAGATGGAAGATAGAATAATGATGGAGGTTTCACCTATGTCCACTTTCATGGCCAACAAGGGAAACATCGTCCGCAAGTGGTATGTCCTCGATGCGGCCGGTAAGCCCCTGGGTAAGACTGCCGCCGCTGCTGCTACTCTGCTGCGCGGCAAGCATAAGCCCGAGTATACCCCCCACGCCGACTGCGGCGATTTTGTTGTCATCGTGAACGCTGAGAAGGCTATTCTCACCGGCAACAAGATGGAGCAGAAGTTCTACCGCACCCACTCCGGCTATGTGGGCGGTCTCAAGGAGACTAAGTACCGCATCCTCATGCAGGAGAAGCCCGAGCTGGCCATGAAGGTCGCCGTGCGCGGTATGATGCCCCGCAACATTGTCACCAAGGATTCCCTGACCCGCCTTCACATTTATCGTGGCGCTGAGCATAACCAGACCGCTCAGAAGCCCGAGCCCTGGACCGCAGAATAAGGAGGATTTGAAACATGTATAAGAGCAAGAAGCCTTATCTCTACGGCACCGGCCGCCGGAAGTCTTCTGTCGCCCGTGTGCACCTGTTCCCCAACGGCACCGGCGCCATTACCATTAATGGCCGCGACATTGACGATTATTTTGGCCTGGAGACCCTGAAGCTCCTGGTTCGTCAGCCCCTGGTCACCACCGGCAACGTGGGCAAGGTTGACATTGTCGCCACTGTTGTGGGCGGCGGCGTTACCGGTCAGGCCGGCGCAATCCGCCACGGTCTCTCCCGCGCCCTTCTGAACGTTGACCCCGAGTACCGCGCTGCCCTCAAGGCCGCCGGTTTCCTCACCCGCGATCCTCGCATGAAGGAGCGTAAGAAGTACGGCCTCAAAGCCGCCCGTCGCGCACCGCAGTTCTCCAAGAGATAAATTTTTGCTTCTTAGTAAGGCTCCGTTCATCGGGGCCTTTTTTATGAATTTTCTCTCATGCGGTTGTGAT
>CAZDDZ010000108.1:0-7609 GCA_964504285.1 uncultured Pseudoflavonifractor sp. | reverse complement strand
TTTTGCAAAAGAAGAAAACCTTTCCCATGTACTTGAGATTAAGCTATATGTTAGCTTAGATTCAACAATATGTGGGCATGAAAAAAACTCAGATGTTCTACTAAACTCATCTCTCCAACTAACTGTGTCTATGGAAATATTAGAAAAATTATTTGCAATCCAGTCTTGTGTTCCAGGGTGTGCCATTAAAATAGAAAGTAAATAAGTATCGGCAGGAGAATGTGATATTATTGGCTTTTCTAATATTGGTAAAATCATACGTTTCCCCTTTCTTACAATAAATCACTAAACATCAAAACTAAGCCTTGGAACGCCTAGCGCATTACAGGCTCTCAGGCAATGGAGATCGCCCGATGAGCACCGGTATGTTCGGCAGACTTATTAATAGCGTCTGGTCTATGTAAGAGCGTCTAAACCCGTTTTTGTCGTTGGTGCTGGCAAGGAGTATAAGGATTTGCATTGTCTTCATCCAAAACTCAGAGGATGAAGTCCTGCTTGTGAATGAATTCCCCGGATACGCACAAGTTGCTAAAGCCAATCTGACCAGATTGAAGTTCCTTCTGGCTGACGCCTCCAGGGCCATGGGCGGGATATGGCGATTATTTATTCCTCCGGGAGACTACCAAGGTCTCTATAGGTTCTGGTATACCTACCAAATCACTGCCATCCCGCCCTTAGTGGACACACAAAGAGGTGGAAGCTTCTGTCTAGCTATTCAAAATACACAATATGTGCACATTACTCTATCATAGGCTAAAGTAAGCAAAGTAAGCATGTAGTTAAATACAACGCCCTGTTTTCCACTCTTTCTAGAACTTTTGATTTGATATATTTTTTTCTCTGTGATAAATTTTTATCTACTGGTATTGTATCATCAACTAACTAAATGTCAAGTAATTTTTGGCATTTTAATTAAAATAAACAGTATTTTTATTTTAATTTTTGTTTAATATTACTCTCAAGTCCCCTAAGTCACACTACTAAATAGATGTCTTAGCTGGGGATGGGTATACTCTAGATGGGCTGGTCATGATACGGACGAAGTCCCTTAAGGGTCTTCAAGTGGTTTACCGTCTACATTTCTTTCTCGGGCTACCCATCAAGGGGGTATTATGCACCTTCTGGCTCTTGTCCCTCACTACCGTATCCACAAAATATCCTCTCGCCCAAAAGAGTAGCGATTTGTACTTAAATTTTCTTGCCCCTCAAGCACTGTTGGGGGTTCCCTATGGTACTGCCAACACAAAAACAGCTCCTACCAAAATGGTAGGAGCTGTTTTGTCCATGTTAAGCGCGTCTCCGAATCAAATCAAAGTGTGTAAACCGTGTGTAAGCTCAAAACATATGCGGAGAAAAAGTTCAGTAAGTGGCGCAATCCAGTTCATTTCATAACGAATCCGCCAAGAAAATGCATGTTATACAGCCGTTCTGGATATAGTTTGATTATACACATCTTTGTTCCAATATGAACAAGGGTCAGTGTGTAGAGCTTGATAGAAAATAAATTGAAATTCCCTGCTTAATTCTACTACTGCGGGATCAAGCTGAGTTTGTATTTCTTCTAATAAGGACGCAGAGTCAAACGCACTATAATATTTTGCCATACAGTAAGCCTTTACTAAATCCATAATCATTCTCCTAAAACAAGAATTTTGAATCCTCTTTCAAGATTGCTAGCTATCATTCGAGTAAATACTAACTGCACCTGTGCTCAGCCTGACAATTATTGATAGACGAGGAGACTACCCAACCGCGCATTATTCACATAATTGTCCCTGGTTACCGACAAATCCAGCTTAGCCCTTATCCGCAATGATTGGCTGGTGATTTTTAGCGACGAAATACTTTTCCCGCTGTCCAGCATTCTGCAACTGTCTATGAATCAGAAAATCCCCCACAAAGGTTTTCTGCAAGATTACATTTCCACAATACTTTTCATTGAGCAAAATTTTCCGCAGCGTTTCCCGGCTCCATGTGGCGTGCCCTCGGGGCGAAGGAATACCCATATCCTTCAACCAAGAAACAATTCCAGATAAACTAGCTCCGGTGGATTTTAGCTCATATATCATTTGCACCACCCGGGCCTCCTCCGCGTGAATCACGAGACGTCCATCTGCATCCTGGGTATAGCCATAACATCTTCGCTGATAATATTTGGAATCAGGATTCTCAAAGGATTTTTGCAGTCCCCACTTGATATCCTCACTTTTAGAATAGCTTTCTTCCTGTGCTCTGCCACAGATTAGCGTCAGCATAAACTCAGAGCTTTCGTATAAAGAATGGATGTCCTCTTGTTCAAAATAAACATCCACCTTCCACCTGCGCAGCATCCGGAGCGTCTGCAAGGCGTCCACGGTATTGCGCGCAAATCGGTGGGCCGATTTGATGAGAATCATGCTGATTTTGCCCCGTCTGCAGGCTGACAGCATGGCGTTAAATCTCTTGCGGCCTTTTACCTGCGTCCCGCTGCCAACATCAGCGTATACCCCCGCAAAAATCCAGTTCGGAGTTGCTTTAATTTTATCCTCATAGTACCGCTCTTGCGCGGCCAAGCTACCGAGCTGCTCTGGTGCCTTGGTACTGACGCGGCAGTACGCCGCCACCCTTTGTGGCGGTAAAGTAGGGGGATTTGGCATTGTTTTTTTGGTTACTTCCATAGAAAACCTTCTAATGGTTCATCGGTCGGCCATATGCTTTCTTGCTTTTGCCCGGCGATGTTTTTCCTGCGTCACTGCCTCGAACAGATCTTGAGAAATGATTGCCGGGTGGTGGTGATTCACTACAACTTTTTGGTTGGCGTCAGGCGCCTTTACCTGGACACCATCTTTTATGACGGTTTTCCCAAGGACTACATCTCCGGTGTACTTTTCGTTGCTCAAAATTTTAGAAACCGTCTCTCTGCTCCATGTTTCTCTCCCTGTGGGAGACAAAACCTTCATGCGAGCCAGAGAGGCGGTGATTTGTCCCAGGCTGTCGCCCGCAGCAAAACGGTCAAAGATATGAAAGACGATGATGGCCTCTGCGGGATAGACCAGTAAAGCTCCGTTGGCGGTCAGCCTATATCCGTAGCAAACAGTAGATGCTTTGGCAGATGTTCCGCTCAGAAAGCTCTTTTGCAGGCCCGCCTTGATTTCCGCGCTTTTTGTCAAATCCATGGAAACATATTCCTTTCATAATTTCAAATGAATCGCAAAAAGCACAGCCCGAAAGCTGTGCCAAAAAATCATGAGCAATATTAAATGCAGGAGGGTTCGAATCTCCACAAACGCATTTTTGCCTATTTGGGAGTCCGTATAGGCAAAAGAAAAGTTGACAAACCCTTGCAATCAGCCACTTTTGGCTTGCAGCGCTTGTCAACTTATCATGGTACGCCCGAAGGGACTCGAACCCCCAGCCTTCAGAACCGGAATCTGACGCTCTATCCATTGCGCTACGGACGCATACCAAAGCCCTCAATAACGAGGTGCTTTAGTATTATAGCAACGATTCTCGGTTTTGTAAAGGGGCATTTTAGCAAGGTATTCTGACCCAGGTGTTGGCGCCGGAAAGATCGGCAAAGATTGTGGCATGAGGAGGCAGGAAGGTAAAGAGAAGAATGGCGCACCCCAAGGCCAGCACCAGCAGCACCAGCAAGTCGGATTTGGCTCGGACAGTGGGGCGATCGAGCACCCCGGCGAGCACAAAGGCCAAGGCCATCATTAGAACATAGAGCACAATATCAAAGGCCGGGGATTCTCCGCCCAGGATAATGTGATAGAGGTAGCCTACGCCCAGCATACCGGCACCGGCAATCAGGATGGAAAGCGCCCACGGCCCCTTACTTCCCTTCTCCCCGCCCCTGGCAAGCACCAGCGCCGAGACTACCAGCGGCCAGAAAATGATTTTCAGGTGCTCCCACAGGCTTTCATTTACCGGCGAAAAGATGGCTGTAAAGAAATTGGGCAGCAAGCTGTGGAGAAAATGGAGCAGTGCGCCTGCCACCGTGGCTATTGCGAAGGTAACGAGCACCTGCCTGGAGAGCCGTTTCATAAAAGCATACCCCCTTTTGATTTCGGTAAAGGATATGCCCTTATAGAAAAAACTATGCCGTGCTTCAAGATATGACAAGTCGCTTTCCTACTGATAATCCTTCAGCCTGTATCCCCCGCTGCCCCCGTCCAGCATACGCCAGGTATCACCCTCCCGTCGCATGACTACCTCAATGCCCCAAGCCCAATAGCCGGTATAGGGTCCCTCTGTAATAGCTGAAAGACCTGCACCCGCATTATAAGGCATATGCTCCTCATCTCCATCCAGCTTGAGGGCCAAACGCATTCCAAAGCAGAACTGAGTGTCGTCCCCTTCTATGGTGTCATAGACATTTTCGCTGTACGGCCTTGCATCCAAAACCTGATACCGACTGCCGGGGGACAGGTTCCGCATTGCCTCACACCGAACCTCACTCCACGCTCTGGCTACCTGGGCAAAATCTCGACTGTCGGTGGTAACGGTGACGGCGTTTACTGTCTCCAGCTCCACGCTGTCGTACCAGAACCGCATACCAGTGGCAGCGTCACTCTCCGCTATGGCAGACACAGCCTCAAACCATGTGTTTCCGGTCTCGTCGTGGTGGAGGACGATGTTGCTGCCGGAAAAGAATCGGAAGGAGCGTTTCTTATTCTGGTCGTAGAGGGTAACGGAGTAGTCGTAGGTCTCCGGCGTCAAGTCTCCGTTATTAAAATAAGCTTTTTCGTTTTGGTCGCTCCAGGTATAGCTCACAGTCAGGTAATCTCCGGACAGATAGCTGTTAATGCTGTCTGCGGATACAGTAAGTTCCTTGACAGGGCCGCCCTTCCCCTGCTCCAGCGCCAGAATCACGGCACCGTCCCCTCCGCCGCTGATGGTGTCCAGACGGTTCTGCACACTCTCGTTGGCAGCCATCCCCGTAGCGTCAATTTGTGGCTCGCCCTCGTAGACCTCGCCCACGGTAAAAGCCTCGCGGGGACGGTCGTGTCCAAAATAGTCCTTTACATAGCGCACACATACCTGCAAAGGCTCCAGCGCCCAGTCGGCCTCGCCCGCGTCGGCCCGCTCTTGGAGCTGGGCGTAATACTGAGCCAGGGTCACGTCGGTATTGGGAATGTTGATGTATTTGTTCCCGGCGGCATCGTACCAGCGGTCTACGCACCAGATGCCGCCCTCCCCCTGTTTGGCGGGTTGGGAAAGGAGCAGGGTATACTGAATGTCGGTTTTGGTGCCATAGCCGGTCATGCCGTAGTAGGGTTGGTAGAGGACATTTCTGTGGGTGCCCGGGAAGGTGCAATTGGCGTTAAATGCCCGATAAACACTGTCCTCTTTTATAGGCGTAATGCCCTCGTACCGATCAAAAACGCCCTCCAGCCAGGCAAGCAGTCCCTTGTAAGCCGCGTCATAACCCTCCTGATGATTGGGGTCAAAGTTCACATCGGTGGGCCAATAGCGCACATAGTACCAGTTCTCGTCTCGCCCCAAATAGGAGGCTCCGCCGCTCATCTCCCAGCCAGCGTATGACTGCTCGAAGTCCACAGGACTTATCCGTCCCACCTCGAAAAGCCTTCCACCCCAATCCGTACCGTAATCCTCCGCATAGTAGGCCCGCAGCAGCTCATGTTCAGCCAGCTCCTCTTTGGATGCCAGAACTACCTGCCCCTGCAAATCTTGGGGCAGTTCGGTCAGTACTTCCTCCAGGGGCCTCTTCTCCGCCCCGGTGAAGGTACAGCCTACGGCGATGGCCGCAACCAGCAGGGCGGCTGCCAGTGCGGCAGCGACCCGCTTGGGCTTTGGGGCAATGAGGGCAATCCGCTCCCGCAAACCGCCCTTCCCCGAGGTCATGGTGGTGGCGGTACGCAGAAGGTCGGCGGGGGCGGCCTTGGGCACGACCATAGAAAGGAGCGTACGCCCGTAGGGTATGCGCTCCCCTTCCCCCAGCCGTTTGAGCGCCCCCTCGTCGCAGGCAAGCTCACAGTCCCTGCGGGAAAAGGCTGCCGCCAGCCACACCAGGGGGTGGAACCAGTAAGCCGCCAGACAGATGCAGCGCACCAGCGACCAAAGCTGGTCGCCGTGGCGATAATGGGTATACTCGTGCGCCAGAACATGGCGGAGGGCCGTTTCATCGTTCGGGCAGCTTGGCGTAAGGTAAATGGCGGGTCGGAACAGGCCATACAGACAGGGGGACGGCACCGCCCCCGTTACATAGACAGGCAGCGGACATTCTACGTCTGCCAGAGGAGCGGCACATCGGCGCAGCTTGTATCGAAACCGGAAGTCGGCCAGCAAAAACCAGAATGCCATTACTCCACTTCCCGTCAGCCACACAGTAATGGCAATTGTACTTGCCTTCAGCGGTGCAGCGGCAGGGGCGGTATTGGGCGCGGTGACAGCCGGCACTCCCACAGGCGGCCCTTGTGCTACGCCTACGTTTGAAGCCCTAGGCGCGGCCTTCATTACCGTACGCACAGGCTCTACCGCGTTCATTACACTCACCGGGCTTGTAAAAAAGCTGACCGGTATCAGCAGACGCACCGCCACCAGTAGCCATAGGGCATACCGCAGGCGCAGACTAATTTTTCCTTTTAAAAAAATGCGCAGGAAAGCTACGATTAAAATCAAAACCGACGAGGTAATCAGCAGTTCAGCCACTTTTTATTCCTCCTCCGTCTGCTCCAGCAGTGCGTACAGCTCCTTCAGTTCCTCCTTAGAAAGGCTCCTTTCCCGCAGCAGGGCGTTCACCATCAAACCCACACTGCCCCGGTATGCGCGGGAAAGAAGGGATTCGGTCTCAGCAGCGGCGGCCTCGTCTCGGTCAAAGCAGGGGGAAAACACCTTGGCCCTCCCCTCCTGGTCGCCCCGAATAAGGCCCTTTTCCTCCATTCGGCGCACCATGGTTGCCACCGTGCTTTTTGCCCAGCCCACACTGTCTCCCAGCTCCCGTACCATCTCCATCAGGGTGCGGGGGGTCTGCCATAAAAGCTCCATTACCTGCCACTCGGCGGCAGTGAGGCTGATTGGTTTCCTGTCCACACGCTACTCCTCCTTTGGTTTACTCTTGTAGTCCAAATATAGCACGTCGGTTTACATTTGTCAACCTTTAATTGTTGGGTGGATTAAAAGCAGCGCACTTATCGCCCCACTCCTTCTGTCCTTCCATATTCGTCTCCACTTTATCGTTACCTTGTCATGCCTTCGGCGACCTACTTTCGAACGGGCGAAAGTAGGCAAAGTCCACCGAGACTGCGGCCTCGGACTCCAAAGTCCATGGCGGCGGTACGGTTTTCGATAGTCAGCAAAACCAGATAGCGGCTACTGGCTCGGCATAGTCTGCGCCAGGTAGGAGTAGGGCTGCCGCCCGTCGGCAAGGGTAGCCCCATACCCGTGGTAGTTGCGTTTTTCTTGCTGCAACAAATGACGCCATCGGTGCGCTGGAATTGCTACACCTTGGTGGCCGTTATAGCCTTATGCGCACGTATGCTACGGACTCGTCGCAGGGCGCCGCTTCCCAGACGCGCCGTTTCCTTTTTGTATGTTTAGGCTTTGCCAAAAATGTAGCAGGAGCGACCCTGATGGGTCGCTCCTGCTCTGACTGTCGCCAAAG
>CAZDDZ010000107.1:0-7754 GCA_964504285.1 uncultured Pseudoflavonifractor sp. | reverse complement strand
TTCGGCATTTTGCCGAAATCGCCCTCAGACTGGCGACTTTGTCGACAGTCTGAGGAGACACGGTTTTCGTGTCTCCTTTCTTAATGCCGTTTCCTGTTGCTGTTCCGTTTTTTACAATACAAAATCGGCGGGTGTATCAATGTCGCGCAATTCCTGTTCGGAATTTGCCTCCACCAGCAGAAGAGCATGGGGATGGGCACGGATTACCGCGCCGCCGCCCCTGTCGCCGGTGAGGGCGGAAAGGGCGGGAAACAGCGCGGCGGGGAACAGGCAGGGATTGCCCTTTTCCCCCTGCCAGGAGAGGGCAACAATGCGGTCGGGGTGGGCGACAAAGGCGGCGATGACCCGCTCTACGCTTTTAGCGGTCAGCCGGGGCTGGTCGCACACGGCAAATAGAACCCCGTCCATGCCGTCCATTTCCTCCATACCCAGCCGAATGCTGGCGGAAATGCCCTCGTCGGCTTGGGGATTAAAACAAGTGAGATATCCCTTTTCCTCAGCAAGCGCCAAAATTTCCGGATAGCGGCTTACGGCTACCGCCCGCTGAAAAAGGGCGGGGGGATAGGCATCCATGGTTCTGGCAGCCACACTGCGACCATTTAGCTGGGCCAGCAGTTTATTGGAACCAAACCGCTTGCCCGCGCCCGAGGCCATTAAAATCAGACCCAGCTTCATTTGCGCCAAAACTGCGCAGGGCCACGGCTGACATATTGACCCATGTTTTCCTTGATGAGTTTGCCGTGCTCGGCCGCAACCTCACCTTTCAGCAGTACAGTTTCGGCCATGCCGGTAACCTCCATGCCCTCATAGGGGGTATAGTCCACCCGCTGGGTCTGATGCTCCGCCGAAATCACCCACTTGGTTTCCGGGTTCCAGATGACCAAATCCGCATCGCTCCCCACGGCAATGAGACCCTTTTGAGGGTACATGCCAAAGAGCTTGGCAGGCTGCTCGGAGAGGTAGCGACAGAGCTCCACCTCGGTAATGCGCCCCTTGGCCACGCCCTCGGAGTACATTAGCACCGGGCGGTGCTCCACACCCGGCATGCCGTTGGGAATCTTGGAGAAGTCGTCCTTGCCCAGGGTTTTTACGCCGTTAAAGTGGAAGGAGCAGTGGTCGGTGCCCATGGTGTCCACCTCGCCGGCCTGGAGCGCCGCCCACAGAGCGTCGCAATTTTCCTGCGCCCGCAGGGGCGGGGAAAGGGCAAATTTACCCGATTCAAATCCGGGTAGTATATATTTGCTGTCATTTAACAAAAAGTATTGCGGACAAGACTCCACATACAGTGCCTGCCCCCGCTTGCGGGCAGCGCGCACCACCTCCAACCCCCGAAGGGTGGACAGATGGACGATGTTCACCGGGTAGCCCGCCATTTCACCCAGCGCCAACCAGCGGTCAATGGCCTCGGCCTCTACCACCGGGGGGCGGGAGAGGGGATGGGCGGCAGGGGAGAGGTGTCCGGCGGCCTTCTGTGCCTGAATACCCTCGGTAACCAAGTCGCCGTTTTCACAGTGACAGCCAATGACGGCCCCTTGAGCAGCAACAGCCCCGATAATTTCAAAGGCCTGCCTGTCGGTAACCCGGAGGTTATCGTAGGCCATGTAAATTTTGTAGGAGGTTACGCCCGCCGCCGTCATGGCGGGCAGCTCCTCCCGAATGCGCGGGTCCCAGTCTTTAATGGTCATGTGGAATCCGTAGTGGCAGGAGGCCCTGCCATGGGCCCGACCGTGCCAGGTCTCCAGCGCGGAGGCCAGTGAGCAGCCCCGCTGGGACTCGGCAAAGTCCAGCACGCAGGTGGTGCCGCCCACCACGGCGGCCTGGGTACCGGACGCCCAGTCATCCGCCGTCTCGTTGGGAAGACCCTTGTTCATTTCAAAGTGGGTGTGGGTGTCAATAAAGCCGGGAAAAATCAGCCGTCCGGCGGCATCTATCACCCGGCTGTCCCCCGTGGGCAGGTTGGGGGCAAGCTCCACAATTTTGCCGCAGTCAATGCGCAAATCAGCGCATACAAGACCGGTCGGGAGCACCAGAGTGCCGTTTTTAATTACAGTGGACATGGGAGAGCCTCCCTCACAAATGAATATTATTTTGGTGAAAGGCAGCCAGAAGGGCAGACATCTGGGGCGTTACCAGCATGGGCTCGCCGGCTGCCTTAATGCCGTTGGCCACATCCTTCAGGCCGTTACCGGTGACCACGGAAACCACCGTGGCGTCGGGAGAAATAAGACCCAGCTCCAGCGCCTTTTTGACACCCGCCGTGCCCGTGACCCCGGCTGGCTCGCCAAACACACCCGAGGTGCGGCCCAGCAGCCGCATGGCGGCTAAAATTTCCTCGTCGGAGACATTGACCACCACGCCGTGGCTTTCGCGGATGGCCATGAGGGCTTTATCGGCGTTGCGGGGTACCCCCACAGCGATGGAGTCGGCCAGGGTGTTCTCCTCCATGGGGTACCAGGGCTGATTTTCGGTAATGGCACGGTTTAGGGGGCAGCAGCCCTCGGCCTGCACCGAAATGAGCCGGGGCAGGCGGTCAATCAGTCCAGCGGCGTAGAGGTCTTTCAGCCCCTTCCACGCCCCGGCGATGGTACAGCCGTCCCCCACGGAGAGGGCAATGTAGTCTGGCACCTGCCAACCCAGCTGCTCCATAATTTCCAGAGTGACCGTCTTTTTCCCCTCTAGAAGATAGGGATTAATGGCCGCATTGCGGTTATACCAGCCCCATTTATCAATGGCGGCCTTGGAAAGCTCAAAGGTGTCCTCGTAGGTGCCGTCCACCGAAATGACGGTGGCCCCGAAAATTTGAAGCTGCGCCACCTTGCCCTTAGGGGCCCGAGAAGGGACAAAGATAAAGGTCTTAAACCCGGCGGCGGCGGCGTTACCCGCCAGACTGGAGGCCGCGTTGCCGGTGGAGGAGCAGGCAATGGTGTCCGCCCCCGCCTCACGGGCCTTGACCACCGCCATGGCAGAGGCGCGATCCTTTAGCGAGGCTGTGGGGTTCTGCCCGTCATCCTTGATATAAAGATTACGCAGCCCTAATATCTTAGCTAAATTATCCGCTCTGTATAAGGGGGACCAGCCCACTCGCAGAGGGGTGGGGGGGCTGTCGGACGCTACGGGCAGTAGGGCGCGGTACCGCCACATAGAGTAGTCCCCGCAGGCGGCCAGACTTTCCCGGGAAAAGACCGAGCGAATGTAGTCGTAGTCGTACACTACATCCAGCATGCCGCCGCAGGCGCAGGTGGTCAGGCTGGGCACGGCCTCATACTCCATGCCGCATTTGACGCATTTGGCGCAGATGACGTTTTTCATGGAAAACCTCCTATGTCGGCGGGCTGTCGAAAATGCCAGCCCTTACGGTGCGGCACTTGTAGGAAGCGGTGTCCTCGCCGCCCCATGTTACAGGTTCTTCAGTACACCCGTGGCTTCGTTAAAAGCGGTAATCAGCTCATCCAGCGCGTCGGCCTGACCGTGCACGTCCTGCCAGGTAGTGCCGTACCAGAGGGCGTCCAGCTCCTCGCTGGTCCTGCCCTGCTGCTCAACCCAGGTGTAGTACTTAAGGTTATGTACCCGCTTGGCGCCCCGGTAGCCCAGCTCCTCCATGGAGTCGGTGCGCAGGCCCAGCATATGAAGATGATGGTCAACGGCGGCGGATTTCACGGAATAGGGGCCGTATTCCTCCGCCAGCTCGGCCACACGGGAGCCGTACATGTCGGCACTGTCGGTGAGGACGGTGGCCACCACGTCCTGTGCGGTAAATTCGTAATATTTGGCCATTTTAATGCAGCAGAGCACGTTGGCGATGCCGGAAATGCCCAGCCAGGATAGCTTCCGCAAGGTCTCGTCATCCACTCCGGCTTCTCCCTTTAGATAGGCAAGCCCCGCCGGGTCGTTAAAGAGCCGCAGCAGCCGCTGGGAATCCTCATCGTCAATGGCGATGACCATGTCGGTATTCTTTACATTGTGAATCCAGGGCACATGCTTGTCGCCAATGCCCTCAATGCGGTGTCCGCCAAAGCCGTTATTGAGAATGGTGGGGCACTGAAGCGCCTCGCCCACTGCCAGCTTCATGCGGGGATACTGCTCCTTTAAATAGTCACCGCAGCCGATGGTGCCCGCGCTGCCCGAGGTAAAGCAGGCGCCCGCCATCCGGTCGCCGGGGCGCTTAATGGATTCAAAAAGGGAGGCAATGGCATCGCCGGTGACCTGGTAATGCCACAGGTGGTTGCCCATCTCCTCAAACTGGTTAAAGACCATGCACCCGGGGTCTTGCTTGAGCTCGTTGGTCTTATCAAAAATTTCCTTCACGTTGGACTCGCAGCCGGGGGTGGCAATGACCTCGGCACCGATGGAGTGGAGCCAGTCAAAGCGCTCCTGGCTCATTTCGGCGGGAAGAATGGCTACGCCGTGGACACCCAGGAGCTTAGAGTTAAACGCGCCGCCCCGGCAGTAGTTGCCGGTAGAGGGCCATACCGCCTTCTGGCTGGTCGCGTCAAACTGCCCGGTGACCAGGCGGGGGACCAGACAGCCGAAAGAGGCGCCCACCTTGTGGCAGCCCGTGGGGAACCACTTGCCAACCATGCACACAATGCGGGCGGGCACGCCGGTGAGCTCCTGCGGCAGTTCTACATAATTGGGCACGGACTGGAACAGACCGCCCGACTCCTTGGCCTCGTTTTTCCAGGTGACACGGAACAGATTCACCGGATCTACGTCCCACAGGCCGGTCTTGCGCAGCTTGTCCTGAATGGGGCCGGGGATGGTCTCGGGGTGCTTCATTTGCGCGTAGGTGGGGATAACGACGTGGTTTTCCTTAGCCTTTTGAATGTTGCGCTTGAGACGGTCCCGGTTGAGAGTCAGGTCGATCATGTGTAGGCCTCCCTATTTACGATTTGTTGTCATCCAGATAACTATAAAGCGTATACTTGGAAATGCCGAAATAGGACGCGATCTTGTCGCCGGATTTGGTAATGAGCATGGCACCTGCGTCATTAAGAAATCGAATGGCACGAATTTTATCCTCCCTGTCCATCAGGGCTACCGGCTTGCCGATGAGAGATACCGACTCTCCAATCAAGTCGTCAAGCAGGTCGGTGACGCTGCGGGTAATACGCTCGGGATCTTTGGCGGAAATCTCCCTGGGCGCGGTTAGGGATTTTATGGCGTTTTCCACCGTCAAAAGGGCGGACACATCGTAGTTAATAGCAAAAATGGCCTCAGGCAGTCCATCGGGGCCGTTGATGTACAGGGTGGAGGATTTTAAAATTTTACCGTCGGGGGTACGGGTAAGGTAGGCCAGGTGATCCTCAGCAGGTGCGTGTCCCTCCCGGATTAGGTCCAGCACGGCGTGGGAGGGGCCGTCACCCAGTTTGCGGCCCGAAACCTGGCCGTTTTCAATATATACCACCGTATGCTCCAGATTCTCCGCCGATAAATCGTGAATTACAATTTCACACGAGGGCCCGAAGTGAGCCGCCATACCCCGCGCCATTTGCTTTAAAAGTGCCAGGCGCTCCTGATCCAGCATGAGAAACCCTCCCTTATATTTGTTTTGTCTTTATCATAGCACACAGAAAGCAGAAATCAAGAAAAAACAAAAAGTTTGAGGGAGACAAAAAAATTTTCAATTCGCCATTGACAGCAGGATTCAATGTGATATGATGTGAAATGAAAGATAGTACATAATGCTGTATATTCTCCTGGGTCGGCAGCGGACATGAGTAAAAATGCCCATATTTTCACAGGGACAGAAAGGGAGGAAAGTTACATGGAAGTTGGCAGAGCACTGAATCGTGTGGACGCGGTGGACAAGGTAACAGGCCGCGCCAAATACACAGATGATTTTCACGAAGGGCCCTACCTCATTGCAAAGATTTTGCACAGCACCATTGCCAATGGTATGGTAAAGAGTATCGACGCATCACAGGCGATGGCATTGCCCGGTGTTGTAAAGGTACTTACCTGCTTTGACGTGCCCGAAATTCAGTACCCCACCCCCGGCCATCCCTGGAGTGTGGAGGAAGCCCATCAGGATATTTCCGACCGGCGGCTGCTGGCTCGGCGGGTGCGCATCTACGGCGATGACATTGCCGTGGTGGTGGCTGAGGACGCGGTAATCGCAGAGCGGGCGCTGCGGCTGATTCAGGTGGAGTACGAGGAATACCCCGTGGTGCTGGATCCGGAGGAGGCCATGAAGGGCACCGAGCATCCCATTCACGAGGAGCGGCCCGACAACATTGTAAAGCACACCATTTTTAACGTCCCTACCCCCGGAGCCGGTGTGAAGGACGTGGACGAGGTCTTTGAAAGCAGCAAGTACCGCATGTTTGACGGCCATTATGAGACCCAGCAGGTGCAGCACTGCCACATTGAAAACCCCATTTCGTACGCCTATATGGAGCATGGACGGATTACCGTGGTTTCCTCCACGCAGATTCCCCACATTGTTCGCCGGGTGATCGGGCAGGCGCTGGGGATTGGCTGGGGTAACATCAGGGTGATTAAGCCCTATATCGGCGGCGGCTTCGGCAACAAGCAGGAGGTGCTCTACGAGCCCCTCAACGCCTGGCTGACCACCCAGGTGGGCGGCCGCTGTGTCAAGCTGGATGTTTCCCGGGAGGAAACCTTCCAAAATACCCGCTCCCGCCACCCCATTGCCATTGACATTAAGGCGGCGGTTTCCGAGGATATGCGCTTTATGGCACGCCAGACCCGGGCGGTTTCCAATCAGGGCGGCTACGCCTCCCACGGCCACTCCATCGTGGCCAATACCGTCACCGGCATTCGCCAGCTTTATCCTGATGCGCTGGCCCACCGGGCCGAGGCATTTACCGTGTACACCAACGCTGCCGCCCCCGGCGCCATGCGTGGGTACGGCATTCCGCAGGGCAATTTTGCCATTGAGAGCTTTATGGACGATGTAGCCCTGGAAATGGGCTGGGACCCCTACGAGTTCCGCGCAAAAAATATAATGCCCCTGGGCTTTGTGGACCCCACCAACGGCATTACCTGTTATACCACCGGACTGCTGGAATGCATGGAAAAGGGACGTGCGTTTATCGGCTGGGATGAGCTGCGGAAGAAGTATCAAAATCAGACGGGGAATATCCGCCGCGGCGTGGGCATGGCAGTATTCTCCTACAAGACCGGCGTGTATCCCATCAGCTTGGAGACCTCTTCCGCTCGTATGATTTTTAATCAGGACGGCACCGTTCAGCTTCAGCTGGGCGCCACCGAAATCGGCCAAGGCGGCGATACGGTGTTCTGCCAGATGGCGGCCCAGGCTCTGGGCATTCCCACCGAGGATGTACATATTATTTCCAGTCAGGACACTGACACCGCGCCCTTTGACACCGGGGCCTACGCTTCCCGCCAGACTTACGTCACCGGCGGGGCCATTAAGAAGTGCGCCCTGCTCCTGCGGGAGCGGATTCTGGACTATGCAGGGGAAATGCTGGGTAAGGACGGGGCCGTTTTGGACATTCGCGGCCGCTTTGTCACCGACGGCGCGGGCAAGCAGCTCCTGAGCCTGGAAAAGGTGGGGCTGGAAGCATTTTACAGCCTGACCCACTCGGTGCATCTTACCGCCGAGGTTACCCACCACTGCAAGGATAACACCTTTGCCTTTGGATGCTGCTTTGCGGAAATCGAGGTGGACATTCCCCTGGGGAAGATTAAGGTGCTGCGGATTGTCAACGTCCACGACTCCGGTAAGCTCATTAACCCGAAGCTTGCCGAGGCGCAGGTGCACGGCGGCA
>CAZDDZ010000106.1:0-7833 GCA_964504285.1 uncultured Pseudoflavonifractor sp. | reverse complement strand
CAGGCTGGCGACTTTGTCGACAGCCTGAGCCGGAGGGGAGTATTCCCCTCCGGCTACTTTTTATGCGGCATAAAATTTTTTCAAAAAGGTATTTACATTAATGCATTAGCATGGTAGTATACTAAAGTAAAGACCCAAGGAACACAAGGAGGATATGAAAATGAATTTAAAAAAAATAGCGGCCCTCGCTCTGGCCGCTGCGATGACCCTTTCACTGACCGCCTGTGGCAGTAAAGGCGGAAGTGATGTTGACTATGTAAAGGAAAAGGGAACTCTGGTGGTGGGTATGACGGATTTTGCCCCCATGGACTACCAGAACGACGCAGGCGAATGGATTGGCTTTGACGCCGATATGGCCAAGGCTTTTGCCGAAGAGCTGGGGGTCAAGGTGGAGTTCATCGAAATTAACTGGGACAACAAAATTATGGAACTCCAAACGAAGGCCATCGACTGCGTGTGGAACGGCATGACCCTTACCGAGGAGACAAAGAAGGGAATGGGCACGTCTAACCCTTACTGTCTCAACGCACAGGTGGTGGTTATTCCCGCTGATAAGGCTGCCAATTACCAGACAGAGGAGAGCTTAAAGGGGCTTAAGTTTGCTGTGGAGAACGGCTCTGCCGGTATGGCGGAGGTGGCGGCCCTGGGCCTGGATTACACTGCGGTGGACACTCAGGCAAAGGCGCTGATGGAGGTTGCTGCCGGTGCGTCCGACGCCTGCGTCATTGATCTGCTCATGGCGGGCGCTATGATTGGCGAGGGTACCAGCTATCCCGACCTGACCTATACCGTTAAGCTTAGCAGCGAGGAGTACGGCGTGGGCTTCCGCAAGGAATCTGACCTGGTCAAGACCTTTAACGATTTCTGGAAGGCCGCCTACGAGGACGGCACGGTGGTTGCTACCGCCGAGATCTATGGCGTGCAGGAGTCTGTCATCGCACCGTAATTTATTAGAGCGTATCTGAAAAGTCCATGCATCCGTTCTTTTGACAAAAATTTCGCTATGCCGCGCCATTTTTCCTTGAAATCCGCCCAGGATTGCTGTGGAAAATAGGCGCTGCCATGAGGGAAAAAGACAAGTTTATGGGCGTTTTGATGCTTTTCAGATACGCTCTAAATAAAAGGGCAGAGAGCACCCGCTCTCTGCCCTTCCCGTGAAGGAGGCGCCCCTATGTTTTGGACGGTTACCCTCTCCCTGATGGAGGGTTTGGTCACCACGGTGCAGCTGTTTTTACTTACCCTGCTCTTTGCCCTGCCGCTGGGCCTCATCATCAGCTTTGGCTCCATGTCGAAGCTCACGCCCCTGCGCTGGCTTACCCGCACCATAGTGTGGATTATTCGGGGCACACCGCTGCTGCTGCAAATTATTGTGGTATTTTACGGGCCAAATCTACTGTTTGACCTGCCCCTGCTGCCACGCTTTGTAGCGGCGCTGGTGACCTTTGTCATTAATTACGCCTGCTATTTTTCCGAAATTTACCGCGGCGGGATTCAGTCGGTGCCTCAGGGCCAGTACGAGGCGGGCCAGGTGCTGGGTATGACCAAGCGTCAGATTTTCTTCAAGGTTACCCTGCTCCAGGTGGTTAAGCGTATCGTGCCCCCCATGTCCAACGAGTTTATTACTCTGGTGAAGGACACGGCCCTGGTGCGGGTTATATCGGTGTACGAGCTGATCTGGATGGGTGAGTCGTACATCAAAAAGGGGCTTATCTGGCCCCTCTTTTACACGGCGGTATTTTACCTGATTTTTAACGGCCTGCTGACCCTGCTCTTTGGCTACCTGGAGCGGCGGCTGGATTACTTTAAGTAGGGGAGGGAAAGCGGTATGAGTATTTTAGAGGTACGCAACATCGGCAAGCAGTTCGGCGCCACCGAGGTGCTCCGCGACATCAGCTTTTCCCTGGAGGAGGGGCAGGCGTTGGCGATTATCGGCTCCTCCGGCAGCGGTAAAACCACCCTCCTGCGCTGCCTAAACTTTTTAGAGACCCCGGACAGCGGTACCATTACGGTAAAGGGCGAAACTCTCTTTGATGCCGCCAATCCCCCTGCCGGGCGGGAGAGGGATGTGCGGGAAAAGCGCCTTCACTTTGGGCTGGTGTTCCAGAGTTTTAACCTGTTTCCGCAGTATACGGCCCTAAAAAATGTGACCCTGGCGGGGGAGCTGTTAGGCAAGGATACCCCCGCTAACATTGAGGCTGAGGGGCGGGCGCTGCTGGAAAAAATGGGCCTTTCCGATAAAGCGGATTTATACCCCCACCAGCTCTCGGGCGGGCAGCAGCAGCGGGTGGCCATTGCCCGGGCATTAGCCCTCAAGCCCGACGTGCTCTGCTTTGACGAGCCTACCTCTGCGCTTGACCCGGAGCTTACCGGCGAGGTTTTAAAGGTTATTCGGAGTCTTGCCGAGCAAAAGACAACCATGGTTATCGTCACCCACGAAATGGCCTTTGCCCGGGACGTGGCTGACCGAGTCATCTTTATGGACGGCGGACTGGTTGTAGAGCAGGGGGCGGCCCAGGATGTGATTATGAACCCCAAGGAGGAGCGTACCAAGCAGTTCCTCACCAGATTTGCACAGAATTAAGTCCATTAGAGCGTTTCTGAAAAGTATCAAAACGCCCATAAACTTGTCTTTTTTCGTCAGGGCAGCGCCAATTTTCCTTGCCATACGTCAGTATGGCTGCAAAAAATTGGCTTGCCGGACAAAAAATACACGCGCTAATCTACACGACTGGATTAAATCAGAGCTTCCTTAAAATTATCAGGCTGACCTCTTACCGGGTCAGCTTTTTAATTTTGATACTTTTCAGATACGCTCTAGAAATGCGGGAAGTTTACGGCACGAAGATTGTAATCATATCTTTTTTGAGGTATAATAACCACAATATGACTGCCTAATATCAATAAAACAAAGGAGCACATGGAAATGTCAAACATTTGGCATGATATTAGCCCAAAGCGGATTCAGCCCGAGGATTTTGTGGCTGTAATTGAAATTTCCCAGGGAAGCAAAAAAAAGTACGAGCTGGATAAGGAGACCGGCCTGATTATTTTAGATCGAGTGCTTCACACCTCCACCCACTACCCCTCTAACTACGGCTTTATCCCCCGCACCTACGGCGACGACGGTGACCCCTTGGACGTGCTGGTGCTCTGCTCCGAGGCCATGGATCCGCTGACCCTGGTGCGGTGCTACCCCATCGGCTACATCAACATGCTCGACGACGGCAAGCACGACGAGAAGATTATCGCCATTCCCTTTTCTGACCCGGCTTATAACGTCTATCATGACATCTCCGATCTGCCTGCCCACATTTTTGATGAGATGGCTCACTTTTTTTCTATTTACAAAGCCCTGGAGGGCAAGGAGACGGTGGCCGGAGACGTAAATGGCGCGGCGGCGGCCAAGGAGGTTATCCGCGGCGCCATTGAGCATTACAGCGACGTATTCTTGGGTGCCAAGGAGCCGCAGAACGGGCGCTTTGACCGATTTGGAGGCTCCTACCGCTAATCTTTAGAAATGTGCTGCGGAATTAAGAGAAACTTAATGTGATTTCTGTTTCCTTCTCAAAGAAATTTTGGTAAACTGGATTTATAGAAAAGAAAAGAAGGTGTGCATACATGAGCCAAGGCTATGACTGCCTGGTCATCGGCGCGGGCTTTGCCGGTGCGGTGACCGCCCGGGAGTTGGCCCAACGGGGCGGTAAGCGCGTGCTGGTGCTGGAACGTCACAACCATGTGGGCGGCAACGCTTACGACTGCCTGGATGATGCAGGGGTGCTCATTCATCAGTACGGCCCCCATATCTTCCACACGAATGATAAGCGGGTGTACGACTATCTCTCCCAGTACACTCAATGGCGGGACTATCAGCACCGGGTGGTGGCCAGCGTTCACGGACAGCTGATGCCGGTGCCCTTTAACCTGACCTCTCTGGAGCTGGCTTACGGCCCGGAAAAGGCCGGGCGGCTGGAGCAGAAGCTGGTGGACACCTACGGGTGTGAGAAAAAGGTGACCATTTTAGAGCTGCGCCGCAACGACGACCCTGAAATTAAGGCACTGGCCGACTATGTGTACGAAAATGTTTTCGTGCACTACACCATGAAGCAGTGGGGTCAGAAGCCCGAAGAAATTGACCCCAACACCACCGCGCGGGTACCCGTATTCCTCTCCCGGGACGATCGGTACTTCCAGGATGCCTATCAGGGCATTCCCGCAGACGGCTATACCCCCATTTTTGAAAAGATGCTGGACCACCCCAATATTACTGTGGAGCTGGGGGTGGATGCCGCAGACCGTCTCCGCCTGGACGCCAGCGGCGTGTGCCTGGACGGTGTACCCTTTACCGGGCCCATCATCTACACCGGCGCGGTTGACGAGCTGTTCGGCTGCTCCTTCGGGCGGCTGCCGTACCGTACACTGGACTTTAAGTTCGAGACCCTGCCCACAGAGTGGTATCAGACCCACGGCACGGTGAACTACACGGTCAGCGAGGACTTTACCCGCATTACCGAGTTCAAGTATTTCTCCGGGCAGGAGATTCCCGATAAGACCACCATTGTAAAGGAATACTCCCGGGCCTACACCGGTCAGCAGGGGGAAATTCCTTACTATGCCATTATTAACGAGCAAAACAACGCCCTCTACGCCAAGTATAGGGCCCTGACCGATGCCCTGCCCCATTTCCACCTGCTGGGACGGTTGGCGGAGTATAAATACTACAACATGGATGCGATTGTGGCCCGGGCCCTGGCACTGAGCGATACCCTGCTGGGCGAAGGAACCTCTGCTTAAATCCCGCCGCATGTCTTGGCGGTGTCTTTTACGTCCGCACTGTGCCAAAAAACCTTGAAATCCGTCAGCATTCCTGCGACTTTTGGGTTTTCGGACAAAAAATCTACACGACTGGATTTAATTAGAGCTTCCCTACGCAGTGGTTCTACACTGCGATACCGTGCGCCAACTTTGACGAAACAGGTGATTATATGCAAAAAATTATTACCTTTGCTGTGCCGTGCTATAACTCGGCGGCCTATATGGACCACTGTGTGGAAACCCTGCTTACCGGCGGTGACGATATTGAAATTATTCTGGTGGACGACGGCTCGGTCAAGGATGATACCCCCGCCATCTGTGACCGCTGGGCCGAGAAATACCCCAATATCATTAAGGCTATCCACCAGGAAAACGGCGGCCACGGCGAGGGCGTAAACCAGGGCCTGCGCAATGCTACCGGGCTTTATTACAAGGTTGTGGACTCGGACGACTGGCTGGATGAGGTTGCCCTTCAGAAGGTCATGGCCAAGCTGCGGGAGTTTGCGGGTATGCCGGAGCCCGTGGATATGCTCATTGCCAACTATGTCTATGAGCATGTGGAGGACAACACTCAGAAGGTCATGCGGTACACCAATGTGTTCCCGGTGGGGAAAATTTTTACCTGGAACGAAATCAGCCGCTTCCGTCCCTCCCAGTATCTGCTTATGCATTCGGTGATTTACCGCACGGAGATGCTGCGCGCCTGTCATTTAGAGCTGCCCAAGCATACATTCTATGTGGATAACATCTTTGTCTACCAGCCGCTGCCCATGGTCAAGACCATGTACTACATGGATGTAGACCTCTACCGCTATTTCATTGGCCGTGCCGACCAGTCGGTGAATGAGAAGGTTATGGTTACCCGGGTGGATCAGCAGGTGCGGGTCACCAAGCTGATGATTGGAGCGCATAATCTGCGTCAGGTGCGTCAGGAGCACAACAAGTTGGGGCGGTATATGACCAATTACCTCTCAATGATGATGACCATTTCCTCCGTATTTCTCATCATCGACGGCTCTCCCGAGGCACTGGGCAAGCGCACTGAGCTGTGGGAATATCTGCGCACGGTTGACCCCGCACTGCACCATAAGATGAAGTACCGCGCCCTTTCGGCTGTGGGCAATATTCCCGGCTACCAAGGTCGCAGACTTTCGGTGGGACTCTATCGGATGGCACGGCGGATTTATAAATTTAATTAGAGCGTTTCTGAAAAGTCGCTGTGTCGGGAATTTTTGTCAAAAGAACGGATGCATGAACCTTTCAGAACGGCTCTAGTGTGTTCCGCAAGGCCGAGACTGCTTTTAAAAAAGGTCACGCAATTCTCAATGAATTGCGTGACCTCTTTTATGTTCTAGTCCAGTATCTGAATGGCGGCGCCCAGTACGCGGTCGCCGATATAGACGCTGAGGGTGGCATCCATCTCAGCGTCCCAGAGATGCACACTCTTGGGGAAGGCGGATCTCATCTTTTTGGATAACTCTTTCATTTCATCGCCAGCGCCGCCGTGGGCCACTGCCAGATTATACTTTTTATGACTGCCCAGGCTGCTTTGAAGCATTTCCAGCAGTTTACCCTGCACCTGCTTGCTCCCCCGCACCTTGGCTACCGACTGAAGCTGACCATCCTCTGCAAAGGTAATAATGGGCTTAATGGAGAGCATGGTGCCCGCCATGGCGGTCACCTTGCCAATGCGCCCGCCCTTGGCCAAATATTCCAGTGTATCCACCGAGAAGAAGGCGTGTGTATTTTGAATGAGGGAAGGGGCCCGCCGTGTGGTCAGCTCCTCCCATGTCATGCCGGACTGAATATCCTCCCAGAGCTGGAGTACGGTCATACCCATGCCCAGCGCACCATTAAGGGAGTCAAACACCGCCATGTCCATCTCCTTGCAGTTCTCTCCCAAGAGACGTACCATGTTATAGGTGCCCGAAAGACCGGAGGACAGGTGAACGGCAATTACCTTGCGGTAGCCGTCCTTCCAGATTTGCTCCAGTAGCCGCACCACGCTGTCCGGGGCGGGCAGGGAGGTTTTGGGCAGCTCCCCCTTTTTCAGGCGGCGGTATACATCCTGGGCGCAGATGTCCACACCGTCGGAAAACTCGCCGTCTGCGCACACCAGCTTAAGGGGAACCGTATAAATTGCCTTTCCCTTCCGCATGGCGGGTGACAGGTCGGCACAGGAATCGGTTAACAGGGCAATTTTTTCGGGATTTGACAAGGTTATCATCCTAATCTATAATAAAGATAAACGCATCACATAACGGTGTTATGTGACCATTATACAACTGGCCTATTGGGGCTGTCAAGAGGAGTGTATATCCATTGGAGTACAGTGAGCGCCGAAAGGAACAGAGCAGGCAGACCGAGCAGGCCATACTGAAGGCCACTGTGGAGTTGGCGCGGGGGAGCAGCTTTGATAAGGTTTCCATCCGTGAAATTTGCCAGCGGGCCGGTATTACCACCGGAGCCTTTTACCACCACTTCCCCTCAAAGGAAGCCCTGCTGACCCGCGGTTTTTCTCCGCTGGACTCCCATATGGAGGCGCTGCTGGCTCCTCACATGGAGAAAGCACCCCTAGAACGGCTGTGGCTTATTTTATCCGGGTATGCACAATTTATGGAGGATATGGGCAGCGAATTGGTGGCCCGGTACTACGAGCACCGCTTGTCTGCCCCTTCCTTTGCCTCGATGGACCCTACCCGCTTTACCCACCGGGCTATGCTGGACTGCCTGTCTGAAATTCAGGCCAAGGGAGGGCTGGCACCCGATATGGCGCCCGAATGGGTAGCCGATTTTCTGTTCCGTCATTTTCGGGGGGTGGTGGTGGACTGGGTGCTCCACCAGGGGGCATACCCATTATTGCCAAAGTTGGAGCAGGATTATAACTTTTTTCAGCGGGTGCTGGAAAGAGAAAAATAAAAATGAAATAGGCCACGGAACCGAAACGGTTCCGTGGCCGTAGCTTGTCAAAAAACTGCTATTTTAAGATTGAATGTCAAAAGGCGGAGAATTTTGAGCGGG
>CAZDDZ010000105.1:0-7944 GCA_964504285.1 uncultured Pseudoflavonifractor sp. | reverse complement strand
CTCCATTCTGGTGGGCGGCGACAAGGATGACTTTGAGGCCTGTATTCCCCTGTTTGAGGCCATGGGCAAGAATATTGTCCACATGGGCGGGGCCGGTATGGGTCAGCACGCCAAGATGGCAAACCAGATTGCCATTGCCGGCGCCCTCTCCGGCGTGTGCGAAGCGCTGACCTACGCAGAGAGTAAGGGGCTGGATAAAACCGCTCTGCTCTCCGCCATTTCGGCAGGGGCCGCCGGTTCCTTCCAGATGAACATCATGGCGCCTAAGATGGTGGCAGGGGACTACGCCCCCGGCTTTATTATGAGCCACTTTATCAAGGATATGGCTATTGCCGCAGAAGAAGCCGGTGCGGCAGGGGTGTCCCTCCCCGTACTGGCGCAGGTGCTGGAGGAATGCCGCACGCTGGAGCAGAACGGCCTTGGCGGACTGGGCACACAGGGACTTATAAGGTATTACGAGAAGTAATTGCGCCCACATACTGCACCTTTAAAAATATTTTTATTTCCCGTGCAATAAAACTCCTTTCTTGTGCGTTAATAGGTTGAAAGGCAAACCAACCTGTTAAACGAAGAAAGGAAGATACACATGAAAAAAATAAAACTACCCGTTCTTGCCCTAAGTCTGGCCGGTGTACTGGCAGTGAGCGCCGCTGCCATCGGCGTGCAAACCATCAGTGCCACCCTGCGGCCCGATATTTCCGTAGTGGTTAACGGCGTGGAGCAAAAAACCATGACCGACGTGACCGGCAAGCAGGTCTACCCCGTCTCCTACGAGGGTACCGTGTACCTGCCCATCCGCGCCCTGGGTGATGTGCTCAGCCACGATGCCAAATGGAACGGCGACACACAGACCATTACCCTCACCGCCAAGGAGCGTCTGCCCGCCTTCACCACCGCCGACGGCGCGGAGGCCGCGATAACCGCTTTGGAGAAGGAAATTGCGGCGCTCCAGCCCGCCGGCACCTACGAGGCCCGCGCCAAGCAGTACGCCCAGTACAGCGCTAAGCTGGGCGATTTCTCCGACGATCTCGAACGGGTATACAAGCAGGTCGCCGATGATTTTAATATGGGCCGCATTTCCTATGACAGCTACCGTGCTCTGATTGGCCGTCTGGATAAGGTTACCGAGCGCCAGAAGGCCGCCTTGGCCGCCCTGGAAAAAAAGACCATTGCCGACACCAGCGGCTACCAGACCGCCTTTGAGTCCTCCACCGCCCGGCTGAACAATTTGGAGACCGCCGTCAAGACTCTAGAGGGGAAAATCACCGCCCTGGTCAGCGGCACCACCTATACCGAACGAGTCAAGCAGTACAACACACTGGACAAGGAACTCTCTCCCCTTCAGGATCAGCTGCGGGCACTGCTTGACAACGTGAACGAGGACTTGCGGGAAAACCGCCTGACTTACAGCCAGTACAGCACCCTTGCCACCCGCGCCGACGGACTGGATAACCGTTTGAAGGACGCCCGTGTTAACCTGGAGAAAAAGACCATTTCCATTGCGGACGACAAGCCCGAGTCCACCCCCGGCAGCGCTGATTATCAGGCTTATGTCAGCCAGATTGCCGACCTGGATAAACGGTGCGGCCAAATTGCCAAGCAGGTATACAACTATAAGCCCGCCCAGGGCGAGAGCAACAATAAGCAGGCCTTCCGCCAGCTGGAAAGCAAGATGGACGCTCTGGACAAGGAAATTGACCGTGTAGACGATGGCCTTGAGCGTGCCTACCGTGACGGCAAGCTGACCGCTTCCGAGTACCGGGCACTGGAGCAGGCCCTGGACAACGCAGAGGAGCTGCTGGACGACGCTTCCGATTACCTGGAGGACGTGCTGGGTCACGATGACTAGAGCCTTTCAGAAAAGTCCGTGCATTCGTCTTTTAGACAAAAATTTCGGACACAGCAACTTTTTAAAAATGCTCTAGGGAACCAGGGCTCTAGACAACAGGGCGTTATCCCTGCTATACTGCTCATGAGGGCAGCCCCGACCACGCCGGGGCTGCCCTCTTAGCCTAAACAGTGTAACCCGAATCCGGTCCAGCTGGACTGCGCAGCACCCCAGAGCGTGATTTCCTGTGTCTGGGAAGGCAGACGACGAAGCCTTACTTGCCGTAAGGCGAGGAGGATAACGAACACAGACGCGGGAAATCGCGCTCTGGGGCGGGTTCGGATGACACTGGTCAGGCTATATAAGGAGGAGGGACTTTCGCCATGTTTGCCCTGTTAATGACAGTCGAAAACCACGCCGTGCAGAGCCGCCGCACCCTTCCCCCCGAGGAGTGCGAGAGTCTGCTAGCCGGTATCGGTCAGGGAAATCGGGAGGCCTTTGACACTCTCTACCGTGCTACTGACCGCATGCTCTACGCCTACGCCCTATCTCTGACCCGCAATCATCAGGACGCTCAGGACATTATGATGGAAACCTACCTTAAAATCCGCTCGGCGGCTCATCTTTACAAGCCCCAGGGCAAACCCCTGGCCTGGATATTTACCATTGCCCGGAATTTAGTTCGCTCCCACCAGCGCACCGCCGGACGGGAGGTGCTTTTTTCCGATGGTTCGGAAACCGAATTCGCCTTTGATCCCAGCGACCGGGCCGAGGACGCCTTGGTGCTCCGTGCCGCCCTGCGCTGTCTGTCGGAGGAGGAGCGGCAAATCGTGGTGCTCCACGCGGTCTCGGGCATGAAGCACCGAGAACTGGCGGAGCTTCTGAGCCTGCCCCTGTCCACTGTTCTATCCAAATATGCACGTGCCTTAGCCAAACTAAAGGCATACCTGACCACACAAGAGGAGGAGAGGAAAGATGGCTGAATACACAAGCGAGCGGCTGGAGTACCTTATTTCCTCGGCCATCGACCGGCTGGCCCCCGATCTGCGCATTCAAGCCGCTGAGGCTGCCGTTACCGCCGTGGCAGCCCCCGACGGCATCGTCCCCATTCAGACCACTCGAAAAAGCACCTCCCTGCGGCGCAGCGTCATGGGGCTTGCCGCCTGTCTGATACTGATCCTGGGCCTGGGTGCCTTCACCTTCTTCGGTACCCACTCGATCATTGGAATCGACGTAAATCCCAGCATGGAAATTACGGTAAACTATTTCGACCGGGTTTTGAATGTTCGTCCCCTCAACAGTGACGCTTTCTCCGTCATCGGCGACATGAACCTAAAGTACGTGAACCTGGATATTGCCGTTAACGCGCTGGTGGGCTCTATGGCTCTGCAAGGCTACTTTACCGCCGGTGAGGATGTGGCGGTACTGGTATCGGTCTCCGGGGGCAGCCCTTCCCATAACACAGCCCTGCAAAAAAAGCTGGCGTTGGACATTGAAACGGCGGCCACTACCGTGGGTGCCCGGGCGGCGGTCTACACCCAGAGCGTTGACGAGGACAGTTCCCAGCCCCCCCAGCCTACCGCCACAGTTCCGGTTGCTACCCCTCCCGTCTCCACTCCCGCCGTATCTTCACTACCTGTCCCTCCCCCGGTCTCGCCATCCCCTCCCCCGGTCTCGCCGTCCCCTTCCCCAGTCCCTTCCGACTCTTCTCCCGATACCGCCCCCCTGCCCTCCCCTCCCAGTCCCTCTGTGTCTGTCCCCGTTCATCGGCCCGCCACAGCACAGGAGCGGGCGGCAAAGAACGGCATTTCTTACGGCAAGCAGGTTTTTATTGATAAGCTTCTGACCCTTGACCCTGCTCTCAATGAGCAGGAGCTTGCAGCCATGCCCATCGGTAAGCTTGCCAGCTTAGTCAAACAGCGTGGATGGGATCTATCCCTCATCGTGGACTACGACCCCGATGACTCTACCAAGGAAAATATCGAGGACTTTATTGACGATCTGGACGATGATGATGAGGACGACGAAAAGAAGCCGGATAACACCAACCACAAGGGCTGGGAGAAAAACGACGAAACAGACGACGAGGATGACGACTGATCATGCGCTATGATTTTGCACCTATGGAGGGTATCACCGGTTACCACTTTCGTAACGCCCACCACAAATATTTTCCCGGGGTAGACCGCTATTTTATGCCCTTTTTCTCCCCCAATCAGGAGCACTCCTTTACCCGCAAGGCCTTCGCGGATCTTTTGCCCGAGCACAATACGGGTCTTACCGCAATTCCCCAGCTGCTCACCCGCCGAGCGGAGGATTTTCTCTGGGCGGCAGGTCGGCTGAGCGACTTGGGCTATGGGGAAGTAAACCTGAATTTGGGTTGCCCCTCCGGCACCGTCACCACCAAGGGAAAGGGTTCCGGCTTTTTAGCCTTTCCGGAGGAGCTTGACCGCTTTCTGGAGGAAATTTTCTCTCGCTGTTCCATCAAAATCTCCGTAAAAACCCGATTGGGGCTAACCGCTCCCGAGGAGTTTCCTGCTCTGCTGGAAATTTACAACAAGTATCCCATGACTCAGCTAATCATCCACCCCAGAGTACGGGCGGATTTTTACAAGGGCACGGTTCGCACAGATGCCTTTGCGCACGCATTGTCCGCCAGTAAAAACCCGGTGTCCTACAATGGCGATTTGGCCACCGTATCCGATTACCAATCTTTTACCACCCGGTTTCCCGACGTGGGAAGCATCATGCTTGGCCGCGGTTTGGTGGGCAATCCCGCTTTGATACGCCAGCTCAAGGGTGGCCCCGGTGTGGACAAGGACACTCTCCGTGCCTTTCATGACGAGCTGTATGAGAGCTACGCGGCCGCCTTCTCCAGCCGCCGCAACGCCAGTCTGCGCATGAAGGAGCTTTGGTTTTACCTCATTCACCTTTTCGGGGAAAGTGACCGCCACGCCAAGCGTCTGCGCAAATCCTCCACTCCCGACGAATTTGAAAGCGCCGCCGGCGCAATTTTCCGCGAGTTGGAGCTGGTCAGCTCTGCAACGTGTTTCTAAGATAACGCCGCAGGATGATTCAATGAATCATCCTGCGGCGTTATCGTTATATTCAGTCTGTCAAACAAATTAGAAATTCGCTTGTACCATGACTGCAAGCTGTTTTTAATTGATTTAGACGCTATCCCTGTCGGGCCAGCTCCCTGCGCACAATTTTAGCAATGATCTCCTGCCCCTCGGATGACTTGAGCGTATCCAGCACAATGGTACGGAGAAGCTCTTGAGTTTGCTTGCTGGCAAGGACGGTGTCCAGCAAGGTTCCTTGCGCAGCCGTATCCGCCTTGGGACGGCGGGGAGCGGGGGCAGGCATGGGGACATGCTCCTGCTCATCACCGGCGGCATCGATCCAGTCCTCCAGTCGGGTGCGGTCGTTGCTCTCACCGCGCAGGTAGAACAGGGAGACACCGAAATAGGCCGCAATTTTATCCTGCTGCTCTTTTGAGGGCGTCTGGCGGCCGGTCTCAAATTTTTCAAACGCGGCCTTGGGAAACCCAAGCGCGGCAGAAAGCTCGGTGCGACTGACACCGATTTCCGTGCGAAGCGATTCAATACGTTGGGCTAAGGTAACCATATGGGATGACCTCCTGTTTTTAACCCATTATAGTATGAATTTTATTCATGCTATAATATGCCATGCGGCCGTCCTGGCCGTTGGCTATTATAGCACAGAGCACAGAAAAATACAACCGAGGTGGTGCCGCCTGTTGCACGTGTACGTATCACGTGGTATTCTGTTGAAAGTTATGGCAACACCGCACAATTCAGCACGGGCGATTTGTGCGGTATTGCCCTATAAAAATAACCAGCTTATGGAGGCATCATCTTGAACAGACGTTTTTCCGGCCTGACGGCCCTTTTGTTACTTTCCTCCCTGACGCTATCCGCCTGCGGCAGTGCAGAGGTCTATCCCAGCAATACCCCTACACCTCCGGCGGTGACTACAACCACCGTGCCCACCCTTACGCCCACTCCCCTGCCTACGCCAACCCCCATTCCCACATCGGTGGCGATAAGCAGCGCGGAAGACCTGGCGCAGGCTATCGGTCGGGCCATTGACGGTCTGTGGCCTACTCTAACGCTGGATTGCCGGGACTTCGACCTGGGTGAGTCCCCGGAAATAACCTTGAAAAACAGCTATTACGCGGCTCTCCGCGCCGAATCCGGCCGGAAGTACGCTTATGACTTTGAGACGGAATACGACGCCCAAGAACAGCTTGCCCGGTGCGAATTGACATATATGCCCTACAAAACCGGGAGCGCCCCCACCGGCGAAGGGCGAGCGGTAATTCTCTCTTTGCAGGACCTGATTGCAGCAGGTCGGTCGGGCCTGGGCAAGGAGCAACTAGACATTTCCATACAAAACCCGGCGCTGGACCCCGAGCTTATGGCACTGGTGCTGGATCAGGTGGGCGAGAGCTACGTGCTCTGCACGCTGAACCAAGACGCCACCGCCCTTATATACACGCCCACCAACGGGCGAACCATGGCAGAGTGTCTGAGCTATCTGGAAGAACTGGACACACTTGCTCAGGCTGTCGTAGCGGAGCAGATTAAGCCCGGCATGGACGCCACAGAGCAAGTGAATGCGCTATACGACTACCTGACTGACCAGGTGCGCTACGACCACCGCTATTACAGTGACAAGGCCTCCATGCCTTATGAGTCACAGACCGCCTATGGCGCCTTGAAGGACGGCCTTGCCATCTGCGGCGGATACGCCCAGGCCTTTCGTCTCCTGTGTGACCAGGTGGGCGTAGAATGCTACACCGTCTCCGGCACAGCAAAAGGGGAATACCATATGTGGAACATTGTGGACACCCCCGAAGGCTGGCGGTACTATGATGCAACCTATGACCGGGGCTGTAAGGACTTTGGCTACCGCCATGCCGCCGTGACGCACGCATCACTGACCGAGGAAGGCCGCAGCTGGAATACCGTGTTGGTTGACGCACTGACCAACTAGGCTTTCTCACACGTCCTACCTGGTGTCGGTCAATTGGCGGACGGTAACCGGCACACCTTTTCTCCCTGCGGAATAAGCTAATAAGGGGAGCATTACTATGAATGAAATTACCGTCCTCTGCCGCACCACCGATGGGCAGCCCATTCCAGGGTGTCCCATTACGCTCCGGAACTGCGCGGGGTGTTCAGCTGGGATCGCCTTTACCGACCGACAGGGCCGCGCTGTGCTCACCACGGCGGAATCCGGCTGCGTCTGGCTGAGGGCGGCGAGCTGCGGCTTCACCCCAAAAGCCCAAAGCAAATGCCTGCAAATCACCCCGGCTCAAACGAGCCATGTGGTGTTCTTGTTCAGCCGGGGCTTTGACGCGCCCGAAACCGGAACTCTCACCATCAAACTGAGGGATAAGTACTATCCCGACTATCCATTAAAAGGAGAATTCACCTTATGGCTTGGCTTAAAATAGGTTCAAAGACCACAGATGCCAACGGACAGGTAACCTTTGACAAGCTGCCCCTGGGAAGCTATAAGTACGTGCAGACATCTGCCAAAACCGGGTACACGGCAGACGCAACAGAGCACCCTGTCACCATCTCCAGCGCAACACCTGTGCAGGAAACCCGCACAAACGCACCCACCGAGGTCAGCTCCATGCAAATCACAAAGTACAGCGAAGGATATCCCGACCTGAAGCTGGCTAACGCCACCTTTAAGCTTATGGATGATACCGGAAAGACCATGCTCACCGAGTCGACGGGGACAAACGCCTCGGGACTCCTCACCCTCTCCAATTTGATGAGCATTACGAACACACCGCAGAAATATAAAATTCAAGAGGTCACCGCTCCTACCAACTATGTCAAGAACCCCAGCGAGTTCGAGGTAACTGTGACTGTTGGCCAGGTGGCCGCCCAGTCTGTCAGTGACGCGCCCACCACCGGAGGCACACTGGAGGTCGACCTGACCGACAGCAATTACACCCAGTATACACTCACAGGCGGGCAGTACGACCTCTATATCGAAACGCCCTAATTTGCGCAGCAGCCCAAGAACGCCCAGCCATTCGGCTGGGCGTTCAGGCTGTCGACAAAGTCGCCAGC
>CAZDDZ010000104.1:0-7965 GCA_964504285.1 uncultured Pseudoflavonifractor sp. | reverse complement strand
GAAATTGGTACTGACGTTCTCCGCCTGGATGGTATCCCCTCCATTCTTCTTTACGGCTTGGTTGGCCTGGTGCTGGCGGGACTTGCCTTGTTTTCCTACCGCAAGCGCAAGCTGGAAAGTGCGGGGGACGTGGTTTCCATCCGTTGGGTGCGCCCGATTTTTAAATACGGCGTGGCGTTTTGCGCGGCCATTTTCCTGGGCAGTCTCCTGCACAATATTTTTTATTCGGTTCTTCCCTCCGGCATGTGGCCCCTCCTGTGCTGCCTGCTGGTGGCGGGCGCGGCGGGCTACTTTGCCGCGGAAATGCTCTTGCGAAAATCCTTTAAGGTCTTTCGCAAGGGCTGGAAGGGTGTGGTCGCCTTTTCTCTGGCGCTGATTTTGCTGGCCACCAGCCTGGAATTTGACCTCTTTGGCTTCCAGCGGGTACCCAACTCTAACGCCGTGGCCTCGGTCTCCCTCTCCGGTGTGAGCAGCAGCCCGGATGACGACGGCGGCTACGCCTACCTTACCTTTACCTCTAAATCGGATATTTCCCTTGTGCTGGAGCTGCACCGTCAAATTAATGCCCAAAAATCGATTCCCGACCACAATAGCAGCAATGTCACCCAGGCCGTTTCCACAACACCCGAAGTTAACCTCTATATAGAAACATCCCGAACGGTGTACCTGCGCATTGACTACACCCTGCACAGCGGAAAGGTCCTCCACCGCGCCTACGACGTGCCCATCTATGCCGCCGACCTGGAAACTCCGGGTACCGTCCCCTACCTGCTGAATTCACTGCTTAACCGCCCCAGCCAATACTACAACTACTACTTCGGCCACCTGCCCACCGACCGTAATCTTTCGCTTATCGACGCCTCTATTGACCTTTTTAACCCTGATACCGGTCTTTACGATGCCGTTGCGATTAAGGGTGACGAGGGACGGGATGCCCTGCTTACCGCCATTAAGCTGGATATGCGGGCGGGCGATTTGGGCCGGCGCTACCTTTTTAACGACCTCAACCGTTACGAAACCTGTGCCGTAGGCGACTTAACGCTGACCTTCTACACACCCAATATTCAAGATAAACCGGTGGGCGATATGCCCTATGCTACCAAGGATGACACCTGGACGGTACGCATTACCCCCCAGACCACCGCCAAGCGCACGCTGGAGGTGCTCCGCTCCCTTGGCATTATTGACGATACTCACCTGCTCCTCACCCACGCTCAAGATTCTGACCGGAGCTCATAAAATCCTTTTAGAGCCTTTACATTTCTTTGCTTTGGTGATAATATGGAGAAACTGAGTGCTGGAAAATTGTTTTTTCCACATCATAACTAAATATCTTTTTTGTGACCACGCAGGCGATGAACCTGTGGGGGTGAACAAGGGAATCGGGTTAGAATCCCGAACGGTACCGCCGCTGTAAGCGTTGAGGCCGCCGCTCGTTGACGAAAGTCAGTCACTGGAATGGAAGTTCCGGGAAGGCAGAGCGCGGACGCAGGAGTTTTTTCTCCATAAACGCAAGTCAGAAGACCTACAAAGAAAGTTCTCTGCCGGCAAAGTAACCAGGCAGAGAAAAGCAGGCACAGAAATACGGCTGTGGCAATCCTTTGGATTGCCACAGCTTTTTTTATTGTCCTGCCCTTGCCGCCCCAGAGAAGCAAAAGCGCACCCTAAAAACATGGTGTAACGGAGGAGAATCATGAAGCAGAAAGCCTTACGATTTTTATCAGTTTTGGTGGCCTTGACGATGATGCTGGGCGCCGCGGGCGTCATGGCGGTGAGCGATGACAAGCTGGACGCCGCCATTGCCGATACTGCAGCGTACCTGTACCGGACTGTCGAGGACCCTCAGGTTGGCTCCATCGGCGGCGAATGGGCCGTACTGGGCTTGGCCCGCAGCGGCTACAAGGTACCGGTAGAATATTATCAAAAGTATTATGACACTGCTACTGCCTATGTGAAGGCCTGCAACGGGGTGCTTCACGAGAAAAAGTATACCGAATACTCCCGTCTTATTGTGGCTTTGACCGCGATTGGAAAGGACCCTTCCAATGTGGGGGGCTACAATCTGCTCACCGCCCTGGGTGACTACGACAAGACCATTTGGCAGGGACTAAACGGGCCCATTTGGGCGCTGATTGCCCTGGACTGCGGCAATTACGAAATGCCCCAAAACCCCGGCGCAAAAACCCAGGCAACCCGCGATCAGTATATCGGGCGAATTTTAGACTGCCAGCTGCCCGACGGCGGCTGGTCCCTCTCCGGCGGCGGTGCTTCCGATGCAGATATGACCGGCATGGCACTCCAGGCACTGGCCAAATATCAAAACCGCTCCGATGTGAAAAAAGCCATAGCAGCGGCACTAGGCTGTATGTCTCAGCAGCAAAACGGCAGCGGCGGCTTTGACGGCTACGGTACGAAAAGCGTGGAGAGCTGCGTGCAGATGCTGGTTGCCCTAACCGAACTGGGCATTCCTCTGGACGATCCTCGGTTTGTTAAGAACGGGAACACCATGCTGGATAATTTAATGACCTTTTATCTGCCCGGCAACGGCTTTACGCACACGGCGGATGGCAGCGGCAACAACCAAATGGCCACCGAGCAGGCTTTTTATGGCCTGGTTGCCGCCAAGAGACTGCGGGATCAAAAGCCCAGCCTGTACCGCATGACCGATGCACTTTCCATTCCGGTCTCTCCCGGCAGCAGTCACAGCGGCGAGGGTCTGGCGGGTAAGCACTCTGATATTCGCACACAGCCTATTGTAATCCCCGGCAAAACCTTTGATGACATTACCGGCCTTTTCGCTCACAAAAACCAGCACGCCATTGAGGCGCTGGCCGCCCGCGGTATTATCAGCGGCAAGGATAGCGGCCTCTTTGACCCTGAGGGCAGCATGACCCGCTCGGAATTTGCGGCCATTGTGGTAAAGGCGCTGGGGTTAAAACCCAGCTCAGTTGACGTCTTTGCAGATGTGGCAAGGGATGCGTGGTATGCCCCGGTGGTGGGCACGGCCTACACCTATGGCATTGTGACCGGTGCGGATGCCACCCACTTTAATCCCTTGGGCACCATTTCACGGCAGGAGGCCGCCGTCATGATTGCCCGTGCCGCTAACCTCTGCGGCATGGAGACCGATTACGACGCCGCTTCGGCCCGTGATGTACTGGCTCAGTTTCCCGACTATGTGGAAAGCGCCGGCTGGGCGCGCTCGGCTTTGGCCTTTTGCTATCAGGAGGGACTGCTATCCACCGACGACACGGAAATTCTTCCCCGGCAGGAGATGAAGCGCTGCGAAATTGCCCAAATTCTTTATCTTCTGCTGGGCCGGGCCAATTTGCTGTAAGGAGGGCGTCTTTTGAAGCTGACAAAAGGAACGATAATAGGGGCGCTGGCCATTGCGGCCGTACTGGTTGGCCTGTTCCTATGGGGCGGCAACGCCCCCGGCTTGCAGGGGCAGGCCGCTGCGCAGCCCAGCACCGGCGTAACCCTGCCTGTATCCACGCCTGCGGTCACCCCCTCCTTAACCCCCGCGCCTATGGACACGCAAACCGCCCTTCCTACCGAGACCCCGCTGGCAGAAGCCCCGTCTCAGCCCGGGCAGTCGCCCACTCCCTCCCACCAGGTCACACCTCCACCGGCGCAAAAAGATGATACGCCCCCCTCAGCCGGACAGGAGATGGTCATTGACGAATCCACCGGCAAGGATCAATACCTTACCGATCCGGTGCCCGAGGGCAAGCCCCTTCCCGTGGAGCCGCAAGACGTCACCATGAGCGACACGGCTTATACCTGCACCCTGTCCGTCCGCTGCGACACCATTCTGGACAACATGGACTGGCTGGACCCGGAAAAGGCTGAAATGGTGCCTGAGGACGGCGTAATTTTCCCCACCGCCACCGTCACCTTTTATGAGGGGGAGTCGGTTTTTCACGTTCTCCAGCGGGAGATGAAAAAGGCAAAAATTCACATGGAGTTTTCCAACACACCCATTTATAACTCCGCTTATATTGAGGGCATTCACAATCTCTATGAATTTGACTGCGGCGAGCTGTCCGGCTGGATGTATAAGGTGAACGACTGGTTTCCCAACTACGGCTGTTCCCGCTATCAGCTCAAGCAGGATGATGTGATTGAGTGGGTCTACACCTGCGATTTGGGCGCTGATGTGGGCAGAACTACCACTGCCGGGGGCTGATGAAGTATGAAAGACGCTTTTTCCACCTACCACCCGGTGGTAAACTTCCTTTATTTTGCCTTGGTGCTTTTGTTTTCCATGTTTTTTTTGCACCCGGCCTGTCTGGTGATTTCCCTGCTTTGCGCCTTTCTCTGGTCAGTTTACCTGGGGGGCAGCCGGGCGCTGAAATTTAACCTTTTGGGTATGCTGCCCATGATGCTGCTCATGGCGCTGGTAAACCCCGCGTTTAGCCACGAGGGTGCTACCATTCTGACCTACCTGCCCAGCGGCAACCCCCTTACACTGGAATCCCTTACCTACGGTGCGGCTGCCGCCGCCATGCTGGTGGCAGTTATATGCTGGTTTTCCTGCTATAACAAGGTCATGACCTCGGACAAGTTTGTCTACCTCTTCGGGCGGGTCATTCCCGCTCTGTCCCTTATTCTTTCCATGGTGCTGCGCTTTGTGCCCAAGTTTAAAGCACAGTTTAAAGTGGTGTCTAATGCCCAAAAGTGCGTAGGACGGGACATTTCCAACGGTGGCGTGTTTCAGCGCACCCGCCATGCCATTCGTATTCTCTCCATCATGGTGACTTGGGCGCTGGAAAACGCCATTGAGACCGCTGACTCCATGAAAAGCCGGGGCTACGGTCTGCCCGGCCGCAGTGCTTTTTCCATCTACCGGTTTGATGACCGGGATCGGGCCGCGCTGGCCTTTGTCTCCTTTGCGGGCATTTTTATTCTGCTTATGGCCTGGAAGGGCGAGCTATTCTGGCGGTATTACCCCACCATGAAGGGCGTGCCCGTTTCGGCATGGTCAATTTCTGCCTTTGGGGTCTATCTGGCGCTGTGCGCCATGCCGCTGATTTTGGATCGATGGGAGGACAGGAAATGGAAACGTATCGCATCGAGCACCTGACCTTTTTCTATCCGGAGCAGCCGACCGCCACACTTAGCGACATTAATTTGACCATTGCACCGGGGCAGTTTGTCACCCTCTGCGGCCCCTCCGGCTGCGGAAAAACCACCCTCCTGCGGCAGCTGAAAACAGCATTGGCGCCCCACGGCAAAAAAAGCGGCGCCATTTTCTTTCAGAACACCCCCTTAGACCAGTTAGACCAGCGGGCACAGAGTGAGCAAATCGGCTTTGTGCTCCAATCTCCGGAAAACCAAATTGTCACCGACAAAGTGTGGCACGAGCTGGCCTTCGGTTTGGAGAGCCTGGGGTACGACACCCCCACCATCCGTCTGCGTGTGGCGGAAATGGCCTCCTTTTTCGGCATTCAGACCTGGTTCTATAAAAACGTGACCGAGCTCTCCGGCGGGCAAAAGCAGCTGCTCAATCTGGCTGCCATTATGGCCATGCAGCCCTCGGTACTTATTCTGGACGAGCCCACCAGCCAGCTCGACCCCATTGCCGCCTCTGAATTCCTAGCCACCGTCGGCAAAATTAATCGGGAGCTGGGCACCACCGTGGTGCTCACCGAGCACCGTTTGGAGGACGCGCTCCCCCTCTCCGACCGCTGCGTGGTCATGGACGGCGGGCGCATTATTGCCGACGCATCCCCCCAGGAGGCGGGCAGACTTTTGCGGAACAAGGGGCACAATATGTTTTTGGCCATGCCCACCCCCATGCGCATTTGGGCAGAGGTGGAGAACAGCCTAAACTGCCCCATTACGGTACGGGAAGGTCGCCGCTGGGTGGATGATTTTGCGCGGAGCCGTCCGCTTAAGCCCATGGCACCCACGCCGCCCGCCACCCCCAATCCCAAGCTCGCCATCGAGCTGGAGGAGGCATGGTTTCGTTACGAAAAGGAGCTGCCAGACGTGGTAAAGGGGCTCTCCCTCTCCGTGCAGGCCGGTGAATTCTGCGCGTTAGTGGGGGGGAACGGCACGGGAAAAACTACCACGCTCTCCCTTATTTCCGGTATCCACACGCCCTACCGCGGTGAGGTCCGCCTGGAAGGTCGAGCGCTGTCGGATATTTCTGACAGCGAAAAATTTGGCGGCATGCTGGGCGTGCTGCCCCAAAACCCGCAGGCTCTTTTTGTGAAAAAAACAGTGGAGCTTGATTTGTACGAAATGCTCTCCGATAAAAAGCTCGGCAAAGAAGAAAAAACGCGGCGGGTTGCGGCCGTCTCCGCCCTCTGTGAGCTGGAGAATCTGCTGACCCAGCACCCCTATGACCTCTCGGGCGGCGAGCAGCAGCGGGCGGCACTGGCAAAGGTACTCCTGCTGGAACCCCGGATTCTCCTACTGGATGAGCCAACCAAGGGCATAGACAGTCATTTTAAGGAAAAGCTGGCCCACATTTTAAAGCGCTTGCAGGCCGATGGTACCACCATCCTTATGGTCAGCCATGACATTGAATTTTGCGCCAGCTACGCCGACACCTGTGCCATGTGCTTTGACGGCAGCATCGTAACAAAGGGCGAGCCCCATGCCTTCTTTTCCGGCAATAGCTTTTACACAACTGCTGCCAACCGCATGGTGCGCCACCTGCTGCCCACGGCAGTGACGGTGGAGGATGTGGTGGTCGCCTGCGGCGGAGCCGTCCCGGCACAGGCGTGCTTTTCCGCAAACACGCCCGTAAAAGCTGCGCCCCAGGCCACCGAAAAGCAGCCCCGGCAGAAAGCGCCCCTTTCCAAGTGGCGAAAGCCTGTGGCCACGTCCCTGCTTGCCTTGGGACTTGCCATTGCTTACTTCATTATTAAGGGCATTCCGGTAGAGCTAGGCGGCGATTTGGGCGCGGGACTTATTTCCCTGGGCGGCGGCTGGGGCTATGCTGCGGCTATTTTGCTGATGGCACTGTGCGGAAGCGGAGCGCTGTTGCTCCTGTCCAAAAACCGGCCGCGGGAGACCCTGGACCCCACGCTGCTCCAGATGCCAAAGGGTCAGCGGAAGCTGCCCCGGCGCACCATAGCGGCAGCGGTCATGATTTTGCTCCTTATTCCGCTTACCATCTTCATTGGCGTCTTTTACCTGGGTAACCGAAAGTATTACTTTATTTCCGCGCTGGTCATTTTGGAGACCATGCTCCCCTTCCTGCTGGTTTTTGAAGGGCGCAAGCCCAAGGCCCGGGAACTGGTGGTGATCGCCGTCCTCTGCGCCATTGCCATTGCAGGTCGTGCCGCCTTCTTTATGCTACCCCAGTTTAAGCCGGTGGCGGCCTTGGTCATTATCGCGGCGGTAGCCTTCGGGGGGGAAACCGGTTTTATCGTGGGTGCGGTAAGCATGTTTGTCTCCAATATGTTTTACGGGCAAGGCCCTCTTACACCGTGGCAGATGTTTGCCATGGGTCTCATCGGCTTTTTTGCGGGGGTTCTGTTCAAAAAGGGTGTACTGCGGCGGGATAAAATCGCGCTGTGTGTCTTTGGGTTTTTCGCGGTCTTTATCCTCTACGGCGGTATCATGAACCCCTCCTTTGTCCTCATGTACCAGGATAAACCTACCTGGCCCATGTTTGCCTCGGCCTACCTTACCGGTATTCCCTTTGATCTCATTCACGCCGTGGCCACTGCCTTTTTCCTCTGGGTTGCCGGTCCGGCCATGCTGGAAAAGCTGGATCGCATTAAGCTCAAATACGGCCTGATCGACCGTTAGCCCGGCCCGCCCGCTTTTGCCTAAAAGTTTTCCACAGCCTGTGCAGAACAAACAAGGCGGCCGTCCCCTGGCAGGGGGGCGGCCGCCTTGTTGATTCAGACTGTCGACAAAGTCGCCTGTCTGAGGGCGATTTCGGCATGTTGCCGAAATCGGTCGCCTGCGGGCGGGTTCCTGCACGTGAAAGCGGGGGCTCCG
>CAZDDZ010000103.1:0-8375 GCA_964504285.1 uncultured Pseudoflavonifractor sp. | reverse complement strand
CTACTCCCTTAGCAGGGGAGCCCCTTTGGCCACTTGGGTACTTCCGCATGTCCAATCATTTGGTATCATTCAATTCTGCATTTGACTAACAGCAGCGTCCGTGGAAGCTTTCTTTCCTACTCCCTCAAAAAAGAAAGTAGTTGGCGGAGAGAGTGGGATTCGAACCCACGGCTCTTGCGAGTCACCGGTTTTCAAGACCGGCTCCTTAAACCACTCGGACATCTCTCCACGTCCGAACTACGGCCAAATGCAAAATCGATAATACCATATGTAGGGGCACTTGTCAACCCCGAAGTGAAGCTTATCCAAAAAATTTCATTGCAAGCCCCATATGAACGCAGCACGGGCGACATGACCTCAAAGCGGCGCATTAACTTCCCCGCCGGAAAACTTACCTCCTCATAGGTAACGCCGTAATTAAGTTCCGCGCCGGGGTACTCGGCGATGAGCGCCTTTCCCCCGGCTTTACATAGCGCTCAATTCCACCCATCATCCGAAACAGTTCGGCCAGCTTGTCCTCTGCCTGACCGCGTCCTCTGCCTTCTAAAACGCTGTTTTTCAGCGCCTGAGGCGTATTGTACTTTGTCAACCAAGGGTATGATTCATGACGTGTCTCCCGTCATATATTCTTTTTAATAGCCGTTTACCAGCGCGTCCAGCACGCGAGCGGCAACACTGCCAGCTACGTCGGCGCCGCCGCCGCCGTTTTCCACCAGCACCACAAAGGCATAGGGAGTCTCCGAACTGCGCAGAAAACCCGTAAACCAGGCATTAGGTGCTCTGCCGCCGCCCACCTCAGCCGTACCCGACTTGGCACAGATGTCCATGTTCGGAAAGCGGCCCGCACCGTAGGTGTCTGTAACATTGCGGGCCATCATGTCACCCAGCTTGTCTGCCGTTCCGCCCGAGACCAGCTTCGGAGTCTGTTTTTTGAAGTAAAGCGAGGTATTTAGCCCCAGAGAGTTTTCTGTTTTTAGGATAAGCTTTGGTACAGCGGCGCTACCGCCGTTTGCGATAGCACCCATGTAAACCATAAGTGCGCATGGGTTCACTGCATCGTTATACTGACCCACACCGGCCCAGCCCAGCTGATTTACAGTGGCTTTGCTCAAGTCCACTCTCCCGGCGGCAGTGTTAATGCCGCTGACCTGATACCGTGAGGTCAATCCCGCCTGCCGGGCGTATTGCTCCAAAACAGGCGCCCCCAGTTCGGCGGACAGCAGGCCAAACACGCCGTTGCAGGATTTTGCCAAGGCAGAATGAATGTCCAGATCCCCGTGGGCGGCGGGACAAGTAATTCCCTCCCCTCCCACCAGGGTGAAACCGGTGCAGGTCCAGGTGCGTTCAGTCAGGTCTGGAATATTTTCCAGTGCAGCGGCCAAGGTAACGGTCTTAAACACCGAGCCCGGAACAAAGGTTCCGGACAGAAAGCGGTTGAGGTACACGCCGTCATATCGCTCATCCCCCTCCTCAATTTTCGGTGGGTATACAGGGTCGTAGGAGGGCGAGGAAACCATACACAGGATTTCGCCGGTCTTATAGTTATAAACCCCTACCGCTCCCTTGCGGCCGTTAAGGGCATTGTAGGCAATATAGTTATAACGAGCGTCCAGGGTTAGGTAAATGTCGTTTCCCTGCCCCAAAGGACTAAAAACGCCGGTAATGGGATTGTAGCCCGAGAGCTTGTCCCCAAAGGCCACCAGCGCGCCGGTACCAATTTTCCCCTCGCCGTCTCCTACGGCGTGGAGCGTGGCCTTTCGCACAATTTCACTGTCGTAGTAGCGGCGGTTACCGTTTGGGTCGGGCCAGGCCAGCAGGTCGCCGTCCCTGTCCATCACCCGCCCTACCGAGAGCTGTCCGGCACTGTTATAGAGGTGGCGGTTGGCTGCAAACCGAACCCACTTACCGCCGCTTGTAAAAAAGCGAAACGCAAATAACCCCAGTCCTAGAATAAGGGCACCCACCAGCAGCAGGCAGACCCCGGCACGCTTCTCAATCTTCCTCATGGGGCACCTCCTCGTTGAGGGATTCCGATTCACTCTGTCGGGCACGCTCCTGGGCACGCTCCTTCCGCTTGGAGGGCAGACGAATGGCAAAGCTGGCATTTTGGCGGGTATCGGTGGCTTTTAAGAAGGCCAGCAGGCCCCAGGAACCCAGCATGGCTGAACCGCCGTTGGAGACAAAGGGGAAGGTTACTCCGGTAAGGGGCAAAATATCCACCGCGCCAAAAACGTTTAAACAGGTCTGGAACACCAGCAGTGCAGCCGTTCCACAGGCAGCAATGACATAAAAGCTGGAGCGGGCGGCACGACAGGAGCGGACGGCAAAAACTGCCAGCGTAACAATGCAGAGCACGGCCAGCACAGCAATAATTAGCCCCCATTCCTCGCAGAGCATACCAAACACCAGGTCGGTATCGGCCGCGCCGATACGATGGAGCCAACCCTCACCCGCACCTACGCCGATTAGCCCTCCGGAGGCCGAGGCCGACATGGCGCGGGTCTGCTGAAAGCCCAAATTGGATGGGTCGGACCAGGCGTGTCCCCAGATGGAAAAGCGGCGGAGAATATAGGGCTTGAGGGTCACAATCAGCCCTGCGGCGGCAACCCCCGCTCCGGTAATCAGCCCCAGGGTGGCCCAGTCTCCCGAGCGGAGGTAGGCAATGACCAAAAAGGTGACAAAAAAGATGGCGGCGGTGCCGAAGTCGCTCATTATGGCAAGGCAGCCCATACACGCCCCGGTGAGGGCGATAAAAAGCCAGATATTTCGCTTATGAAAGAGCCGCTCCAGGGTGGCTGCTCCGGCAAAAATATAGCATATCTTTGCCAGCTCCGAGGGCTGAAAGGACATAGAGCCAATGATAATCCAGTTTCGGGCGCCCGAGATATTCCGTCCCAGCAGTACGGTAACAGCCAGCAGGCCAACCGCACCCGCCGCCGCCAGCCAGCGCAGCTTTTGGGCGCGATTCAAGTCCCGCAGCACGACCCCCAGGGCCACAAAGGCCACCAGTCCCGCCAGCATGGCGGCAAACTGCTTAAAGAGGGCTCCCGGCGCGGAGGAGGCGGTCACCGCAAGGGACAGCGTTGAAAGGAAAAAGGCAATGGTCTCCATCTCAAAGCCAATACGGTGGATGGCCCGCATAAATAGGAAATAGGACCACATGACGGCAATCAGGCACAAAAAAGTAGTAGGAATGGCGGCGGTAGCCGTATCCCCCGCGGCGATGATCAGCTGGACAGCCGTGGCTACTTGAAAAATTGTAAGAAAAATAAGCCCTAACCACGGAGAAACCGGATGGCTGGCGCGGCGACGCTTCCGTTGGGCCGCCCGTTCTTCTTGAGAAACCGAGAGTAGCACAGTTTCCACCCCGCCCAGCCCCAGCACATCGCCGTAATCCAGTGCCGCCGAACCCTCTACCGCCGCTCCATTGACGGTAACACCGCCCTTGGACTCCAGGTCGTGGATGATCCAGGTATCATCCTCGCTGCGAATAAGGGCGGCGTGTTGACGGGAGACTGTGGGATAATTAAGGGTTACATCGGAGGATTCCGCCCGTCCAATGGTATTTTCCCAATGAGTCAGCGGCTCCTCTCCTCCGTTGGGCAGGGAGAGATAGCCCCATACCTCCGGCAGATGGGGCACCGTGAGAAGTGAACGAATGGAGCGTACCAGAATGATCAGGGCCAAAACAGGAAAGACAAAGCGGGCTACTGTGGTGTACCAGCCGGCAGCCACCGGGTAGGCTGCCAGAAGGGCAGTCAGCTGCTCCATGATGGCTTGGGGCGCGGAGGCAATGACGTGCATAGGCTTCCTCCTTTCCTCAGGCAATTGCAATGCAGGCAAACTTTTTTGGCGCGTAATAACCGCGTTGCGGTTATTACGGCATAAATGAAATTCATGTCATAATACGCCATACGGCCGTCCCGGCCGATGGCTATAATCCCAGCGCATGGGCACAGAGTGCCCATATGCGCGTATAATAACCGCGTTGCGGTTATTATAGCACAAATCAAAAAGATAGCAAGCGGCCCGACGCCTTAGCGCCGAGCCGCTTTAAAATTCTATTAGGAATAAAAGGCGTGCGCCCCGATGGTGGCTACATAGGGGCGGTTGCGGGTCGCCCAGCTGCTGTAATGGTAATTGACAAAATACATGCTGTTGTTAGCCGTGTTGGCCCCGTCCAGACAAAGCTTGGCCGCAACAATGCTCTGGGCATTTGGAGTAAGGTAAATGCTTCCGTTCTGCACGGGAGTGAACTGATTGCGCTGAAATACCACGTCATAAATGGTATCGGGAAATGCGGGATTTGCCACGCGGTTGAGAACCACGTTACCCACGGCAATCATACCGGCCAGAGGCTGGTTTCCGCTTTCGGCATGAATAATGTGAGAGAGCCAGTAAAGGTCATCCTCGTTATAGAACCGGTCACCGGCAAGTATGGGCCCGCTTCCCGATTGAAGGTAGATGGCCCCCGAGTCCCAGCTTACCGTCGCGCCCATCGCCTGGGCCAAGACGCGTACAGGAACCATAATATCGTTATCCTGCACAATTACGCCGCCTGGAAAGTAGAGATAACGGCTGTTGGCAGTCAAATAGCAGTCGCTGGGGCGAATCTCAATGGTCAGGCCGGTGGCACGGAGCACGGCCCTGCCGTCCTCCCAGGTAGACACGGCATCCGGATAGAGTGCCTGCACCACAGTGAAGTAGGGTACATAGGTGGTGCGGTTAATGACGATGGGTGCTCTGTCCATAGCAATGGCGGTTCCGTCTACATAAATACGAGGGCTTTCGATGGCGGTCGCCTGTCCCGCTAGCACGGCGAAAAGAGCCACGCAGAGCACCGCGGAAAGGATACGCTTTTTCATAAAAGTTGTAACTCCTGTCTCAGATTTGTTACCGTATTGTAACCTATCTTCTCAACAATTGCAAGTAAATATTTTACAAGCGGCTGTTTCAGGCACTTTTCGCCTTTATTTTTGGTTACAAAATCTGTAACTATTATGCCACCACTTTTACCTTTTAAACCATAATTTGTAAATTATTTTTCTTTTTTATTGAACAGCTGCATCCATTGGGGCACAATTGGTCTTTACCTCGCTAAATTTTTATTTTCACCCGTATGGTACATAAACTTCACGCAAATCATTTCATAAATCAAAATTCTTTTTTACTGTTTTTTCCCAAAGGAAAAAATTTTAATTTTTTTCTTTACTTATGCTCGCTTTTGCTCCTTTTTGGCGCAAATATCAGGGAGGCACCGGTCAGTTTTAACCGGCGCCTCCCTGATGCCAATGGGGCATATTTTTAGCGGTAAAACCAGTGGTTTCCGATGGTGGTTACATAGGGTCGGTTGTTCATAGCCCAATGGTTAGATGCAATGGCGGGAGCCAAGAAATAAATACTTTCCCCCGCCGTATTGGCACCGTCCAGACAAAGCTTGGCGGCAAGGACACTCTCAGCGGTAGGCTCATAATAAATAGTGCCGTTTTTTGCCGGAGTAAACTGCCCGCCCCACCTGTTATCGAAAATTACGCCGTAGACGCTATTGGGAAACTCATTGCTCTTAATTCGGTTCAGAATGACATTTCCCACGGCAATCTTACCCGCCAGCGGCTCTCCCTGGCTCTCTGCCGAGATAATCCGGGAGAGCCAGTAAAGATCGTCAGGGTTATAGTGCGCGTCACCCGCGGTAATGGCACCGCTACCGCTTTGTATGTCAACATCACCGGTGGCGGCGTCCCAGTAGACCTGAGCATCCAGTGCCTTAGCCAGTACCCGTACCGGCACCAGAGTGCGTCCCGCTTCGGCCTGAACGGCATTACCCACGTAAAGTGCCCGCCCGTTAGCCTCTACATACCTGTCGCCGGGCTTGGCGGTGAGAGTCAGTCCACTGGCGCGAGCCACTGCCTTTCCCTCCCAGGATACGTTGGCATCGGCCCGCAGTGCCTCGGTTACCGAGCGGAGCGAAACATAGGTGGAGCCGCCAATCACTCGGGGAGACACATCGCACGGTATGGCCTTGCCATCCACCTTCAAATTAGCGGCAGAGGCTCCGGCACTCAGGCTCATGGTCAGCAGCAGGCCAAGGGCCAGCTTTACACTTCGTCGCATGGTCGTCACTTCCTTTGTTACTGTTTGTAACCAAATTGTAACTTATTTGGGGTGACGACGCAAGGCGTAAGATTTTCCAATCTCCGGAAACCCTTCATTTTCTAAGGCTTCCCCTTTAAACGACTGTTCCCCTGGGATGAAAAAGTACAATACACCTCCGCTTTCTGAGACACTATTTTTTTAGTGGCTGGGGTCCTGCGGAGTTTTTAGGTGCATGGCTGTGTTCCTGGCAGGGCAGACGACACAGCCCTCCTTGCCGTAAGGCAAGAAGGATAACAAAGCACGGGGCACGGCCATGTGCCTAATAGCCATGTTGTGCGCTGTCAGCCCAGAGTAAAAATTCCAATTAACTAAAGATATCTAAAGCAATTGTTGTTCTTATTTTTCACCGGCATTGATGCCACTGGTGGAACAGCTGATGAGAAAGCCAACGCTGCCGGAGACAAAATCGCGGAATTGCGTCAAGCTGCCGGCATTGGCAGAAGTGTTCTCCATTAGGTTGCGGAAAACCAGCAGCACTAAAAGGGACACTATGCCCACCGATGCTACCACCAGTATTTGTGCCCGGTCGCAGCGGTGCTCCGCTTCCCGTTCTTCTTCCCGGCTGATATTTGGGGGAGCCGGAACAAGAGAACCGTCCTCTCCTCCGCCGCCAGTCTGAAAACCAATTTGGGCGGTTGCACCGTCCCTTGTCCCGCCAACCGCTTGCCCGGGCATCGCCCCTTGTGCCGAGCGGCTCTTTGTCCCACGCTTACGGTGCTGGTTAAAATTAACGCTGATAATATAACCAAAAATACCAGAGGCCGAGGTGCGTACCACTACGTCAATACCATTGGTTTCGGCCGTGGCTGTCTCGTGCAGAAATAAATTGAGCGCCGACTGGAGCATAAGCAGCCCCAGAATAATTAACAGGCATTTATCTACCAGGTGCACCCCGCCCCATTTACGGCAAGCTGACTTGACCCGGCAAACACACTTCATGAAAACCCCTCCGCAGTTAGAATAGCTGCCGCTCTATCCTATGCATCTACTGTCGAAAAGCACCAGATTAACCCGGTGGCCCTGAAACAAGAACCAGGCTGTCTCCGCAAAACGGTGACAGCCTGGTTTAGCTTAAAAAATTACTCTTTTCTCAAATGCACTTTAAAGGAGTGTTCTCTTGTTGACATGGCCGCGTTTACCGCTCGGTTATGGGCTTTGCTTTTTCTTTGGTTCGTTTGGGCGCGCCCTGCAGCTCAGGAACGGGCGGCTCCTCGTTCCGGGGCTTGACATGAGTCACTTCCGGGCGCTTCATACCTTGCTTTGCCACTGCTCAATCACCTCGTAAGTAGTTTGCCCGTCACCAGCAGAAAATAAGCGGCCTTGCGGCCATTATACCATGAATTTTATAACATGGGCTGAAAACCCAGCGCGTGGGCACACAGTGCCCGTATACGTATATGGGCAACAAAAAATGGTTTTTCAAATTCTGCGCCGAAAATGGTGAAAATTCTAAAAAGCTCACGCAGTTTTGAGTATCTACCACACCTGCAACGCAAAGGCAAAAGGATTGTTTGCCGCTGTTGTTGCTTTTTCATGCTTTCTCTCAGGCACAAAATGCCCTATACTAAAAGTGGCACAAGTTTTGCGGCGGGAGGTATTCTCTAAGACCAGATGGGAGCAATGCTCAGCCTGTTGACTAGGGCGTATCTGAAAAGTATCAAAACGCCCATAAACTTGTCTTTTCCTGCCATAACAGCGCCAATTTTCCTTGCCATACGTCAGTATGGCTGCAAAAAATCGGCTTGCCTGACACAAAAATCCTGCGCTTCTGTGCATTCCGCTACTTTTCAGATACGCTCTAAGTAATCGGATAGCGATGACCGCCGAAGGTGCCATGGTTTTGCAGTTGCCACATTGCAAGCTTGCCCATATCCAAATCGACACCATCCATGGGAAAAAGCAGATTGGTCGCCCCATCCTTTTAAATGTGCACGGTTTAAACATTAGCCCCCATTTGCCTTGAAACAAAAATGCTAATTTTTAATGATTTTTTCCAGTTCAGCTAAGCCTGCTCTTGCACCCTTATGGTCAAACTTTCTCAGGCAGGATTCAATCGTGTTCTCCAGCTGCTTTCTGCGCTGATCCAGCTCCAACGCTTGGGGCGTGAAATGATTTGCATAAATCATCTTCCTGAACTTTCTGTTGCTGATTTTGCGCAGGGTGCTGTTCTCGACGAGGAAAACATAATCCACACAGTTGGCAATGGTATAGTAGTCGTGTGA